>NZ_LAVM01000018.1:0-78128 GCF_001083815.1 Nocardiopsis sp. SBT366
CTTGGGGGTCGGGTCGTGGGGGTCTTGGGGGCCGGACCGGGGCTCGGTGAGGTGCCGCGCGATGCGGCCGGGCTCACTCGCCCACGGCCGGGTAGTAGTGGAGGTCGTCCGCGTCGTCGGACCCGCTCGGGGGCTTCCGGGGGCCGTCGGAGAGGTCGACGCGCACCCCGGCCTCCGTGAACGCCGCCCGCACGCGTTCGGCGTCGTCCTCACTCAGGTAGTGGTGGTGCAGGTCCAGGCTCTCCAGGTGGGCGAAGACCGGTACCGATGCCAGCAGGTGCTCCACGTCGCTGTCGCGCAGGGTGCCCAGCGACAGGTCCGCCGAGGTCAGGTGAGCGGTGACCGGTGCCTCCGCCAGGGCCCTCAGCCAGCTGCCCGTGCGCTGGGAGTTGCGCAGGCCCAGGTGACGGAGTGCGGGCAGGGCAGCCCCGTGCAGCAGGGGCGCCAGGTCCTCGACCGTGGTGTCGCCGCCGTAGTTCCCCACACCCAGCCACAGCTCCAGTCGCTCCAGCGCGGGCAGTTCGGCGGAGACGATCTCGCGCGCCACTCGGCCGGGCAGGCCGCCGCTCTGGACGGTGAGCGAGCGTAGGCGGGCGTGCCCGCCGACCGCAAGGGAGAGCGTGTCCCCGCCGCTGTGGGTGTCGCCGACGCCCCGGACGGTCAGGTCCTCCAGCAGGGGATAGGCCTCCAGAAGGGGAGCGAGGTCGCACTGCTGGATCCAGGAGATCTCGTTCTCCTCGAAGGTGACGTCGCCGACGAACAGGGAGCGCAGGGCGGGGAAGGCGTCAGCGTGCCCGATGAGGGCGTCCCGCAGCTCGCGGGAGGAGATGTCGCTGCCGTCCTCGAATCCCCAGTCGCCGATCACCAGCGCCCTCACCCGGGAGGTGTCCACCTCCTCGACGAACCGGGCCAGGTAGGGCACGAACTCCTCGGAGTAGCTGGTGAGCCGCAGCCGCCACGACACGGAGCCGGGGTCCTTCCCGGCCTCCTCCATGAGCACGTGCTGCCTGGAGGGGGCCAGCGGCTTCTCCCCGTCCCGGGGGCGCCCGTGGCCGGAGTGGTGGAGGTGGTACTCGTTCTCCCCCCGGTCGAGGAACTCGACCACGGGGAGTCCGGCGTGGTCAGTGAGGTGTTCGCGGATCATGGAGGGGAGCCTTCCGTCCTGGCCAAGGGGTGTGCCACATGTTCTAGCAGCGGAGGGTGACAGACCGGGGTCGCACACCCGCTCGGAGCGGAACGCCGGGTATCCGGGCGAAGTCCGGATACGTCCCGAAGCGGATGGTTTCCTCTTTCTTAGCAGCTCACGTGGGCACTTCCGGACTTGTCCACAGGGGTGAACACCCGATCCCGGCGGATCGGCGTATCCGGGTCGCGGGATACCGGCCGGTACGGCGGTGCGGCAGGACAACGCGGGGCGGCAGTGTGAAAGTGGTCGCATGGCTACGCACAGTGAACTCCGTGACTTCTGGGAACACCGGCTCGAAGGCGACTGGACCGAGAGCGGCGTCGGCTACCGAGCCCTCGGACGTCCCTTCAACACCTGGATGTACCGGGTTCGCGAGGAGGTCTTCCTCCGCGAGGTCGGCCAGCTGGGGCTCAAGGGCGCCAGTGTGCTCGACGCGGGCAGCGGCACGGGGTTCTACGTGAGCCAGTGGGAGCGCCTGGGCGCCGGTGACGTCACCGGCTGCGACATGACCGACGCCGCCGTCGAACGCCTGAGCGGTCGCTTCCCGAACCACCGCTTCGTTCGCCAGGACGTGTCCGAGCTGGACGCCTTCGAGGACGCCAGCTTCGACGCCGCCTCCTGCATGGACGTGCTCTTCCACATCACCGACGACGACCGGTACGCGGCGGCCTTCCGGTCCCTCGGCCGGGTCGTGCGTCCCGGCGGCACCCTCGTGATCTCCGAGAACTGTCTCCAGCGCCCCGAACAGCGCGGAGAGCACCAGGTCAACCGGACGCTGGAGACGATCGCGTCGCTGGCGGACAAGGCCGGGTTCGACATCGTGCGCCGGGTACCCATGCTGATGCTGATGAACGCGCAGGTCGACGCCGCACTGCCGTGGCGCAAGGTCTGGGGCGGGGTCCTGCGGGCCGCCACCGTCACCGCCCCGACGGGCTGGCTCGCCGGGGCCCTGCTGTACCGCGTGGACCGCAGGCTCGTGCGCGGACGCAGGGAGAGCCCCACCACCGAGCTCCTCGTGCTCCGGCGGCGCGAGGACACCTGACGCCGAGGCGGTTCGGGGGTCACGCGCGCCGGTTTCGGCGCGTTCCTGAGGTCCGACCGGGAAGCCGGTCGGTACCGGGGGTACGCGGCCCCCGTCCTCGACGAGGTGGGGGCGGGGAGCCGTCGCGTGCTCGGTCCCGCCCGGGCCCCGTCTCGCTCGGCGGGGGTTCCGTTCGGCGAAGTCCTGTTCGTCGCGGTCGCGGGCCCCGGCGCCGAGATCGCCCCGATACGCGGTTCGTGTCCGGAACCGGGGTGGACACCGGGTTACGGTGGTGCTCCACCTTGGTGCCGGGGTGGCCGCCGTTCCGGGGGCACGGCGGACGGCCTGTTCGGGAGGCGACCGCATGCTGAGACGCTCGACCATCACGACCTGGGTCAAACGGGGGCTGCTGGGGCTGTTGGCCACCCAGGTCGCCGTGGTCGCGACCCTCGTCGGGATCGACCAGTGGCGCAAGAGGGTGCGGCCGCACCGGGCCAACTTCCCCCGCACCGACCCCGCCTCGGTGCCGGTCGGGGAGACCACCGCCACGGTCTACACCTACGGCGAGGACCTGTTCGAGGACATGCTCTCCGCGATCCGGGGCGCCCGCCACCGCGTCCTGTTCGAGTCCTTCATCTTCAAGTCCGACGCGGTGGGGCAGGAGTTCAAGGCGGCGCTGATCGAGGCGGCCGAGCGCGGTGTCGAGGTCTACGTCATCTACGACGGCTTCGCCAACCTCGTGGTCCCGCGTTCCTTCTTCCGCTTCCCGCCCTCGGTGCGGGTCATGCGCTACCCGGCCTTCCGCCCCGGCGTGCTCCTGCTCAACGTGCGCAAGTCCGGCCGCGACCACCGCAAGATCCTCACAGTGGACGGGGAGACGGGCTTCGTCGGCGGCTTCAACGTGGGCTCCACCTACGCCATCGAGTGGCGTGACACCCACCTCCGGGTCGTCGGCCCGGTCGTGTGGGAGCTGGAGAACGCCTTCGCGGACTTCTGGAACACCAACCGGCGCGCGGACCAGCCCGAGTTGCGGGGTCTGGGCGACGCGGAGTGGGATTCGCGCATGCGCGTCCACCGCAACGTGCCCGAACTCCTCATCTACCCGATCCGGGCGATGTTCCTGGAGGCGGTGGACCGCGCCAAGGAGCGGGTGATCTTCACGCAGGCCTACTTCATCCCGGACCGCGAGCTGGCCAACGTCCTGATCGAGGCGGCCGGACGGGGCGTGGACGTCAACGTGCTCGTGCCGGAGAACTCCAACCACGTGGTCGCCGACTGGATGGCGCGCGGCCGGTACTCAGAGCTGCTCCGGGGCGGGGTGCGGCTCTGGCTGTACGAGGACGCCATGGTGCACGCCAAGACCGCGACGGTGGACGGCAGGTGGAGCACGATCGGCACGGCCAACGTGGACCGCCTCAGCCTCACCGGCAACTACGAGATCAACGTCGAGATCTTCGATGAGAGCGTGGCCCGGCACCTGGAGAAGGTCTTCGAGACGGATCTCACCAACGCCCGCGAACTGACCGAGGAGGAGTGGCGCGGGCGCCCGATCGCCGCCAAGTTCAGCGAGATCGTCCTGGCGCCCTGGCGCGGCTTCCTGTGAGCCCGAACCCCTGCACGCGGGCCCGGTCGTCGGGAGCGGTTCAGAGGTCCTTCGGGGACAGTCGGGGGAACTTCCTGGGGAAGAACCGGTCCGGATCCGCCCTGCGGGGCCTCGGGCCGCCCCAGTGCTGCGGGCCGGGCTGGGGGTCCTTCTTCAGCGCCCCGGAGATCGCCGAGGGCGATCCTCCACGCTGGCGCCCCTTGGCGTCGTCCCCGAGTTCGGTCATGTCGTCCCGGTCCCCGTCCGCCATCCGGCCACCCCCGTCCGTGCGTGTGCACGCCTCCGACCTGGTCGTTCCCTGCCCATGATGACTCGCAAGGGTGCGGGGACCGTCCCCCGACACGGACGGTGCGGTCAACTTTTTCGCCGCACGGGGGAGGGGCGCGCGAGAACTTGTGACGTCTTGACGGGGATGGGACGGATTCCTGGCGGGGGAAAAGACGAAGGGGCTCTCCTCTCGACCGAGAGGGAAGCCCCTTCGTTGATGCGGCCCCAGCAGGATTCGAACCTGCGACACCCGCTTTAGGAGAGCGGTGCTCTATCCCCTGAGCTATGGAGCCATGGGTGATGCCAGAGCCGGACGTTACCCGGCCACGGGGCCAAGCCTAACCCAGGATGGGTGTGCGTGGGGTGCCGATTGGTGTTGGGGCGGTGGGGCCGAGGCACTCTGCGTGCGCGGCACAGTACGCTGACCTACGATTGGTTGTCCTGGTTGCGGTGTGATGTTGTTCATTTCGCGTGTCGTGATGCGAGCCGCCACCGCCCTTCGGTCACTCTGGGCGGGCGGGTGCGCCAGGTCACGGCACCCCGACGACCAGGCCTTCTTCCAGAGGCCGCGCGAGACGGCCGGAAGGACGGCGAGCAACCGTCCACGGGTTCGGCCGTCGGGCCGTACGGTCCAGTGTGTCCGCATGTGGACATGTAGTACGTTGCCTTGCGGCCACGAGTAGGTGTTCGAGGAAAAAGCAGCCGGAGGATCATTCGTGCCGTTCACTTCCGAGTCGGCGCGGCGTAGGTCCCGCGTACCGGGTAACGGGGTGCTGACCACCCTGGGGGCACACCACCGGGTCCGGATCGCGCAGGCGCTGACACTCATGCTGGTCACGTCCCTGTTCGTCGTGCCCGGGTCCGTGACAGTCGCCCCGCCAGCCGAAGCGAGCCTGGAGGACCTCCGTGAGCGCGCGGAGTCCTCCGCCGACGCCCTGGAGGAGGCGACCGACGAGTACGTCGAGCGCCAGGACGCCCTGGAGGAGGCGCAGGAGGACCTGATCTCCACCCTCCACGAACTCCAGCAGATCGAGGGCGACCTCAACGAGATGCGCGAACCGCTCGCGCGGCTGGCCAGCACCATGTACCAGCAGCCCGACGCCGGTGTCATCGGCATCCTCGCGGCGGGGGACCTCGACGACGACCTCCAGACGCAGTCCTACGCGGCCAAGCTGTCCGAGGACAACCAGGCGCTCATCCAGGACGCCACCGACCTGCGCGAGGAGCAGGTGGGGCTGGCCGGGGAGGCCCAGGAGCTCCAGACCTTCACACAGCTCGAACAGGCCGAGCTCTCCGCCGAGGTGGACTCCCTGCGCGAACAGTCCGAGTCGAGCATGACCGAGCTCACCGACGAGCTGGAGTCCCGGGGCCTGGACCCGGAGGCCTACATGGCGGCCGCCGACTGCGACGCGAGCGCGGCCTCGAACGCGGGTGGCTACCCCAACGGGCTGCTCCCGCAGGAGGCCCTCTGCTCGCTCTACGACGACAAGTTCCTGAGGGCCGACGCCGCGGTGGAGTTCCTCCAGCTGAACGTGGAGTACGTCGAGGAGTTCGGCGAGAACATCTGCATCACCAGCGCGTACCGCGACCTGCCCAACCAGCACCGCGTCTACGCCCAGGAGCCGCCCGGGTTCGCCGCCGTGCCCGGTACCAGTAACCACGGTCTGGGACAGGCGATCGACCTCGGCTGCGGCATCCAGAACTTCCGTTCGGAACGGTGGAACTGGATGGAGGAGCACGGGGCCAAGTACAACTGGATCCACCCGGCCTGGGCGAAGTCCAGTCCCTTCGAGCCCTGGCACTGGGAGTACGAGGGCTAGGTCAGCCCGATCCGCGGCCGGTTCCAACCGGCGCCAAGCGCCCGGAGGGCGGCCCCGTGGGGCCGCCCTCCCGTGTGTCGGGCCCGTTGTGTCGGGACGGGCGCCGAGACACCCCTCGGTGCCCTAGGAGACGGTCTCGGGCGTGACCTCACTGGTGCAGTGGGCGCACTTGCTGGCCTTCTTGTTGATCTCCGAGAAGCAGTGGGGGCACTCGCGGGTGGTGGCCTCCTCGGCCTTGATGAACTTCTCCATCAGCTTGCCCATGGGCAGGACCACGAAGAAGTACAGGACCGCCGCGGTCATCAGGAACGAGATCATGGCGTCGACGAAGGCGCCGTACATGAACTGGCTGCCGTTGACCTCGAAGTAGAGGTCCGCGAAGGTCGGGACCCCGCCGAAGATCCCCAGGAGCGGGGTGATGAACCCTTCGGTGAACGCCGAGATGAGTCCGGCGAAGACGGAGCCGATGACGACCGCGACCGCCAGCTGCACCAGGTTTCCCTGGAGCAGGAACTTCTTGAAGCCTTCCATGGAACTGCCCTACGTGTTCGTGATTGATGGGGACGCGCCCGAAGTGGCGCCCGGACAGCTTTCACCACCCCTGGTCATCGGTCAACCGCGAATCGTCACAGACAGCCGCGAAGAGGTCGCGTGCCCGGCCAGGGCCCGGGCTTCCTCGCTGGTCGCGGCGATCAGGACCAGCGCACCGCCCTCCCCGCTCGGACCCTCCTCAGAGGGCACGGCGAGAACGGGCCGGTCACCGACCACCTCGACGGCGGGCCCGGGTCTGGTGGGCGGCCCGCCGAAGTCGTCCGCGCCCGTCGCGGCCAGCACGTCCACTCGGCTGCCTGGGGACAGCAGACCGACGGCCCCCGGGTCGGCCACCCGCACCGGCACGGCGACCATGTCCGCCCCGTAGGGGAGCGCGGGCGGGTCGCTCAGGCGGGCGTCGGTCAGCACCTCGCCCCGGCGCACGGGTGCGTTCAGCGAGAGCCCGGCCGCCCGGTCCCCGGGCGAGAGCGCCCCGTCCGGTACGGAGCTCTCCGTCAGGACCAGGGGCGTGAGGTCCTCCTCGGACAGGGGCGCGGAGGCGTCGAGGTCCCGCGCGGCGACGAGCACCTCCGCCCGGGGTTGGGGCGGGGGCCGCAGGACGAGGACCGCGCACACCACGGCCAGCGCGGTCAGGACGGCGGCGACGGTACGGCGGTGGCGGTCGAGCAGGCGGAGCGGGCCGCGCCGGAGCCGGAACGCGGGAGGGGAGGTGCTCATACCTCCAACGCTAGGCCGGGAGAGGCGGCCCCGGAGGGTTGTCCACAGGGCGGATTCCCACCCCGGGGCCCGTCACACGGGGCCCGGCAGACAACAGAAGCGCCGCCGAGGGGTCTCGGCGGCGCGGCCACGGTCAACGGTGCGGTGGCTCAGCTGCTGGTCGCGGCGGTGCTGCCGCTGGTGCTCTTGCTGGTCGACTTGTCGCCGCCGCCCGTGCTGGGGGTGGAGGCGGCGGGGGTGGCGGTGGAGCCGGAGTCGGAGGAGGGCTTGGCGGCGTCGCCGGACTTGCCGCCGTTGCCCTCGGTGCCGCCCTCAGCGGTGTTGGAACCGGTCAGGGCGGAGCTGTTCGTGGTGGACTTGCCGCTGTCGGTGCGGTAGAAGCCCGAACCCTTGAAGACGATGCCGACCGCGGAGTACACCTTGCGCAGGCGCCCCTCGCACTCGGGGCAGACCGTCAGCGAGTCGTCGCTGAAGCTCTGCACGACCTCCATCTGGGCGTCACACTCGGTGCACGCGTACTGGTACGTAGGCACTGTTCCGGGTCCTCCTTGCTGGCACTCACACCCGTTGACTGCTAAATAGTACGCGTTCGCCGACCACAGCCGCGACAACCCCTCCCCCTGCGGCGCCGGGCGTCCCCAGGGTCGGGCCGTACCCGGTCGGGGGCCGCACGGGGTGCTCGTGTTCGGGGTGGGTGCGGGACACGACCGCCAGCCATAACGCCGCGACCCGGTGCCTTAATCCCCGGAGCCTCCCGAGAGCGGTGCCCCCGGGGTCCCGGCCAGACTCACACCGCCCGGCCGTCCGGGTTCCCTCCTGGCCAGGCCGCCGCGTTCGGGTCGAACACGTGGAGCCCGCCGCCCGGGGTCACGACCGCGTCCACCGGCCGGTCGTGCTCCTCCACGGGCAGCGCGTCCACGAACTCCTCGTCATGGACCACGGCGATCGCCGGGGTGCGCGGGCCCCTGTGGGGCAGCGCGCGGTCGTAGCAACCCGCGCCGCGCCCCATCCGCGTCCCGCGCCGGTCCACCGCCACGGCCGGGCAGACCACCGCGTCCGCGCGGCCGAGCACCTCGGGGCCGTACCGGTGCCCGGTCGGCTCCACCAGGCCGTGGCCGGCCGGTTCGAGGCCGTCCGGGCCCTCGTAGGCCGCCCAGTCGAGGGTCCCGTCGGGCAGGAAGATCGGTAGCAGCACGTACGTGCCCCGCTTCCACAGCGCGTCGACCAGACCGCGCGTGCCGGGTTCGCCGCCCACGGAGTAGTAACAGGCCACCGTCCCGCCCATGGCCAGCCAGCGGAGCCCCATCAACGTGTCGCGGACCGCGGAAGCCACACGGTCGCGCTCCGCCGCGCCCCTCTCCCGCCGCGCGGCGAGCAGGCGCGCGCGCAGCGCGCGCTTGGCGGTCCGGTCGTGGTCGTTCGAGGCACCCATGGGCCCAGTGTGGCACCGGACCCCGATTTCCTCCGAGGGGTGAACACGCGGTTGCGGTTTCCACGACTTCGCCCGAAACGACGGGGACTTCTCGGCCACGGGAAGTCATCGGTCCACGTAACGCGGGTTGTCTGTCCTAAAGTGCCGTTCATGAGCGCCGACACCGACCAGAAGCGATCCCGCACCGACGCCGCCGTGACCAAGGCGGTCGTTCCGGCCGCGGGCCTGGGCACCCGCTTCCTGCCCGCCACCAAGGCCACTCCCAAGGAGATGCTGCCGATCGTGGACAAACCCGCGATCCAGTACGTCGTGGAGGAGGCCGTCGAAGCCGGGCTCGGCGACGTCCTCATGATCACCGGGCGCAGCAAACGCTCCATTGAGGACCACTTCGACCGCGCCTACGAACTCGAGGAGGCGCTCGCCGCCAAGGGGGAGGAGGACAAGCTCCGCTCGGTCCGCGAGTCCAGCGACCTCGCCCAGGTCCACTACGTCCGCCAGGGTGAGCCCCGGGGGCTGGGACACGCCGTGCTGTGCGCGCAGGCCCACGTGGGCGACAACCCCTTCGCGGTGCTCCTGGGCGACGACCTCATCGAGTCGGCCGACCTGCTCCGCCGCATGATCGAGGTCCGTCAGAGCCACGGCGGCAGTGTCGTCGCGCTCATGGAGGTGGAGCCCGAACAGGTCTCCCTCTACGGCTGCGCGGCGGTGGAGACCACCGACGAGGACGACGTCGTCACCGTCACCGACCTGGTTGAGAAGCCCTCGCGCGAGCAGGCGCCCAGCCGTTGGGCGATCATCGGCCGCTACGTGTGCGACCCGGCGGTCTTTCCCGTACTGCACGACACCCCGCCCGGGCGCGGTGGCGAGATCCAGCTGACCGACGCCCTGAAGGAGCTGGCCAGGACCAGCCCCGAGAAGGGCGGCGGTGTGCACGGCGTGCTGCTGCGCGGGAACCGCTACGACACCGGGAACAAGGCCGAGTACATCCGCACCGTGGTCGAGTTCGCCTGCGGCCGCCCGGACCTGGCGGACGAGCTCCTGCCCTGGCTGAGGGAGTTCCTGGACCGCCAGGAGAAGCTCCGGGGCTGACCCGGGGGCACCGGGTCCGGGACGTCGGCTCCGGAGGTCGTCACAATGGGACCGGGGCCTCCCCCTGTGACGGGGGAGGCCCTCACAGCGCGTCCACGACCCGGAAGGACCTCATGAAGAGCGTCGAACAGCACATCTCCGACCTTCTGGGGCTGGTCGCGGTGCCCGAACCGACCGAGCTGGACCTGCTCCAGGCGCACGGGACCGTGCTCGCCGAACCGGTCGTCTCCCCGGTGTCCCTGCCGGGCTTCGACAACTCCTCGATGGACGGCTACGCCGTGCACGCCGCCGACCTGGCCGAGGCCACCGCCGACCGCCCCGTCCGGCTGCCGGTGGTGGCCGACATCCCGGCGGGTGACGCGGACCCCGCCGCGATCCGGCCCGGACTGTGCGCCCGCATCATGACCGGCGCCCCCCTACCCGAGGGGGCCGACTCCGTGGTCCCGGTGGAGTGGACCGACGGCGGCACCGTGGATGTGGCGATCCACCGCCCCGCGCAGGCGGGGGGTTTCGTAAGGCGCCGGGGTGAGGACGTGATGGAGGGCGCGACGGTGCTGAGCGCCGGGGTTCGCGTCGGTGCGGGGGAGATGGGTGTCCTCGCGGCGGTCGGGTGCCGCTCAGTGCCGGTCCGCCCTCGGCCGCGCGTGGTGGTGCTCTCCACCGGTGAGGAGCTGGTCGAGCCGGGCCGCCCCCTCGGTCCGGGGCAGATCTACGAGTCCAACAGCTACATGCTGGCCGCCGCCGCCCGGGACGAGGGCTGCGAGGTGTACCGCCACGGCTTCGTCGGCGACGACCCGGTCACCGTCTGGGACACGTTGGAGGACCTCCTGGTCCGCGCCGACGTGGTGGTCACCACCGGCGGTGTGAGCATGGGCGCCTACGACGTGGTGAAGGAGGTGCTCTCCACCAAGGGCACCGTGGAGTTCACCCAGGTGGCGATGCAGCCCGGCAAACCCCAGGGGTTCGGCACGATCGGACCGGACGACACTCCGATCATCACCCTCCCGGGCAACCCGGTGAGCGCCTTCGTGTCGTTCCACCTGTTCGTTCGGCCGGTCCTGCGCAGGCTGCGGGGTCTGCCCCCGAACCCCCTGCCGAGCGTGCGGGCGCGCCTGGCCAACCCGGTCGGATCGCCCCGGGACCGCCGCTCCTACCTGCGCGCGGTGCTGTCCGACCCCATCGCGCCGGACCCGGTGCCCGCGGTCGCTCCGGCGGTGCGCCAGGGCTCCCACCAGCTGTCCGCGCTGGCCGGGGCCAACGGACTCCTGATCGTCCCTGAGGAGGTCACCGAGCTGGCCGCCGGTGAGATGGTGGAGGTCCTGGTCCTGCCGGAGCCCTGAGCAACGGTCCGGCTGTCCCCGCGGAGGAGTACCGTCGTCCTGGGACACGCGCCGCGCGTCCCCGTGGCTGACCGTTCCGGGCTGCCGCGTGTTCCGTACCAGACGATGAGTGGCTCCACAGCGATGACCGACACCCCACGCCCGGAGGCGCACCCCTCCGGCCTCACGCACCTCGACGAGTCCGGCTCGGCGCGCATGGTGGACGTCTCCGCCAAGTCCGTCAGCGCCCGTACGGCCACGGCCACCGGCAGGGTCCTGCTCAACCCGGAGACGGTCGCGGCCCTGCGTGGCGGAGGGGTCCCCAAGGGTGACGCCCTCGCCGTCGCCCGGATCGCCGGTATCCAGGGGGCCAAGCGCACCCCGGACCTCGTTCCGCTGTGCCACCCGATCGCCGTGCACGGCGTGGACGTTGACCTGACGGTGACGGACGACGGGGTGGACGTCAGCGCCACGGTGCGCACCGCAGACCGCACCGGCGTCGAGATGGAGGCGCTCACCTGCGTGATGACCGCCGCGCTCGGCCTGGTCGACATGGTCAAGGCGATCGACCCGGAGGCCGAGGTGACCCGGGTGCGGGTCGAGGAGAAGACCGGCGGGAAGAAGGGCCACTGGAGGCGCGGTGAGTGACGCCGTGCACCGGGTCGCGGTGGTGACCGCCTCCAATCGCGCGGCGTCCGGGGTCTACCCGGACCGCTCCGGGCCGGTGATCGTCGAACGGCTCCGGGCCATGGGCTGCGCGGTCGTCGGGCCGTGGGTGGTTGCTGACGGCGCGCCCGTCGCCGAGGCGATCGAGCGGGCCCTGGACGAGGGCGTGGACGCCGTCCTGACCACCGGGGGTACCGGGCTCACGCCGCAGGACCTCACCCCGGAGGCGACGCGCCCGCTCCTGACACGGGAGATCCCCGGGATCGCGGAGGCCCTCAGAGCGGCTGGTCGGGAGAAGGGTGTGCCCACGGCGATCCTCTCGCGGGGCCTGGCCGGGATCGCGGAACGTTCCGGACACCGCGCGGTCGTGGTGAATCTGCCCGGTTCCCGAGGCGGCGTGCGCGACGGGATGGACGTCCTGGAGCCGGTTCTGGGCCACGCGATCGACCAGCTCCGGGGTGGAGACCATCCTCGGCCCGAATGACACCCGACAATGACCGGAATCACATCCGGGGCATTCCGGGAGCGGAGAATTGCTTGACCCCCCTCCGGTTTTCGGTGCTGGAGTGAATGGAGTTTGGAAACATCCGATTCTCGTGCAGTGAGGGTGACGCCCGCCACCTCACGCCCGCGGAGTGGAATACTGGAAGGCGTCACCGACACCGGGAGCTCCGCGAGCGCCGAGGGCCGGTGGCACGACCGCGCAGGGCGGTCCGGAGGGCTCGGAAGGACGGACGTGAACCGCAGACAGGGGTGGCCCGTCACCCTTCACGAAGGGCCGATCGCGCTTCGCCCTCTGCGCCTTCGCGACGCCCCCCTTCTCCGGGACACCCGGGCGCGCAACGCAGAGTGGCTGCGTCCCTGGGAGCCCACCTATCCCGAGATGCCGCTCCGCACCACCGGGCTGACGCCTTACGTGGCCATGCTCCAGGCCATCCGCCGCGAAGCCAGGCTGGGCTTGTCGATGCCGTGGTCCATCACCTACGAGGGCCGCTTCGTGGGACAGCTCACAGTGGGCGCCATCGTGTGGGGCTCGGCCAGATCGGCGCAGGTCGGCTACTGGGTCGACAGTGCCTACGCTGGGCGGGGGATCACCCCGACCGCCGTCGCCCTGGCCGTCGACCACTCCTTCTTCACCGTCGGACTCCACCGGATCGAGGCCAATATCCGTCCCGAGAACCGCGCCAGCCGACGAGTGGTCACCAAGCTGGGATTCCGTGACGAGGGGGTGCGCAGACGTCAGCTCCACATCGACGGAGCCTGGAGGGACCACATCTGCTACGCGCTCACGGCGGAGGAGGTACCCCGGGGAGCGCTGCGCCGCTGGTACGACGGGGCTCCTTCCGGTCCGCCAGAGGAGGGGAGTTCCGGCCCCGGTTCCGCATTGGGGCCACAGGGCCCGAACGGTGTCGACGATCCGTGGGATCCGGCGAGTCCGTACCCGGGATCGAACTGAACATGGCACGATCACGGATGCGTCCGGATCTTAAACCCCTCTTTAAGCACAATGATTCATTACTTTGCGTTGAATTGGCACTGCGCTCCGCAGTCATCGCCTGACCTGCTCTTTCGTTCGGGAGGGTGTGACGACCGAAACTGAGGGTCCACAATCTTGCGACACTCCGGTCGGAATGTGGCGCATTTATGGACACGGGGTCGTACCGTGCGGAACATAGACGCATTGACGATGCGGGCAACGCGTGGATATGGCGCACGGGAATCGATCCCGGTCCGACGAGGGCCAGGAACGAAGTCCAGCCGGAGGACGTCTCTACTTCCGGGAGTACGTCCAGCCACACGCGCGGCGGTGTCGACGAAGTGTCGACCAACGTTCAGTGGCCGTCATCGTGAGGAGGGGTGATGAGCAGCTCTCCTCTGTACCTGGCCATCGTGGTGGTCTGGCTCATCGTCCTCGTCCCGATGCTGCTGCGGAAGGACTCGGTGGACTCCGTCCACGAGGACACCCGCCGCGAGGACGAGGACGTCGAGGCGACCGAGGCCGACGAGTACTTCGAGCAGCGCGCTGAGGACGCCTCAGACGACGAGGCGGACCCGGACCTGACCGAGACCCAGGTGATCCACCGTCCCGTCCTCAGTGGCGACCAGGGCGCCGTGGGGGAGGTTCCGGAGCGGAGTCGACCGGCCGCCGAGGTACGCACGCGTGTCGGGCACGAGCCCCGGTCCCGCGTCATCGCGCGCCGGCGCCGACGGACCACCGTCCTCACCCTGCTGAACGTCGGCACGATCATCGCGGTCGCCTTCGGTCTGGGTCCCTGGTGGGTGATCGCCCCGCCGGTCCTGCTGCTCTTCGGGCACATGGCCCTGCTGCGCGAGGCCGCCAAGGCCGACGCCGAGCGCCGCGAGGCGGCGGTCAGGGCGCGCCGCCGGGCGGCCCTGAGGGCTCGCCGAGCCGAGGTGGAGCAGGCCCGCGAGGCCGAGCGCGAGGCCGAGATCATCGCCTTCATCGAGCGTCGCAGCCACGTCTACGACCAGTACGCGGACGCCCGACTGCGGGCCGCCGGAGACTGAGCCAGAAGGTCCGGTTCGGACCACACGCAATCTCCTGATAGTCTTTCAAACGTCTTCAGGGGCTATGGCGCAGTCCGGTAGCGCACCTCGTTCGCATCGAGGGGGTCTGGGGTTCAAATCCCCATAGCTCCACTTCACTCTGAAACGACCCTGCTCGGGGGCCTCTGGCCTCCTTGCCGGGTCGTTTCGTCTTTCCCCAAGGGGGACGACCCCCTTCCCCCCCCGGGGGCTCTGAAACGACCTTGCTCGGGGGCCTCTGGCCTCCTCGCGGGGTTGTTCTGCCTTTCCTCAAGGGGCACGACGACCGCGAGACACGTCGAAGGGCCCGGTTCAGCGAACCGGGCCCTTCGACGTGTCCCTGGCCGTGCCGGACGGATGCTGCTGTTCCCTGTGGCGGGCGGTCGTCCGGACCGGAGCCCCGAGTGTCACCGGCGAAGTGTCTATCCCCTGAAGCGGGTGGACCGGTGTGCGTCCCAGGGTACCTCGGTGGTCCCGGATGTCCTATGGGTCGGGGAGCGCGGATCTCGGTGCGACCGGATCTATCCAGTGGAAACTTTCCGTTGTATAGTCTGCTGCATGGCAGACGGATACCACCATGGGAACCTGCGGGCCGCAGTGCTCGCGCGGGCGGCGGAGGTCATCGAACGGGAGGGCCCCTACGCCTTCAGCCTGCGATCACTCGCGGCCGACCTCGGAGTGAGCCACACGGCCCCGCGGTACCACTTCGGCAGCAGGGAGGGCATTCTCAACGCCCTGGCCACCGAGGGCTTCGCCGAGCTGGCCGACCGATTGGCCGTCAACAGGGAAGCGGGCGGCGGATTCCTGGAGTCCGGGGTCGAGTACGTCCGCTTCGCCACGGAGCGCCCGGCGCACTTCCAAGTGATGTTCGCGCCGACCCTGCTCGACGAGGCCGACCCCGCGCTCGCCGCCGCCCGGGGCGCCGCCTTCGACGAACTGCGCTCCGGTGTGGCCTCGGTGTCCGACGAGGGGAACCGGGTGGACGACCCGGCCGCCGGGGTGGTGGCGGGCTGGTCGATCGTGCACGGCATCGCCACCCTGGCGCTCACCGGAAACCTCGACAGCTCCGGCGTGCGGGCCCTGCTGGGGGACACCGATCTGCTCACCATCACCCGACGTAGCGCCGGGCTCCTCTTCGGCCCCTCGGGGCGACCCCCCTCACCAGCACAGGAGTGACCCATGTCCGCCGCAGCGCTCATCACGTCCGGCGCCGTCCTGCTCACCGTGGTCGGCATCGCCTACGGGGGCACGTTCATGCTCCGGGTGGTCAACGGTGCCTTCCCCGCCAACGAACTCCAGCGCTCCTACTTCCGCGCGGGGCACGCGCACGCCGGGGTCCTGGTGATCCTCGGCCTGGTCGTCCGACTCCTGCTGGACCAGCCCACCGTCCCGGACTGGGGGCGGCTCCTCGGTGACCTGGTTCTCCTGGCCGCCGTCCTGATGCCCGCCGGGTTCTTCCTGTCGGTGGTCGGCCGCGATCCCCAGGCCCCCAACCGGCTGAGGGTCCTCATCCCGTTGGGAGCGGCGAGTCTGGTGATCGGCCTGGTCGCCGCGGGTGTCGCGCTCATCGTGGGTGGCCTGGCGATCGGCTGAGCCCCCCGCCTTTCCGGTCGTGAACGGCTTCCCCGTCCCGGTGTGGAAGGGGGAGCCGTTCACGGCGTTTTCGGCGGAGAATACTGCCGTTAGTGATTGGCCGAAAACCGGCTTCGGCTCCTGCGGCGGGACCGTCTTCCAGGGGGAGGCGCGTTCCACCTCCGATACGAAGCGTGATCGTCCGTCTTCTGGTGATACGCCCAAGAAGCCATGGTCTGTGGCGGTTTCTTCTGGCTTGTCCCCCTACTGGTCCGCGTCACCACGACGGGACCCGAACCGGCGCCGCCGATTGTGCGGTTTCCCAGCGCCCAAACCACAATAGCGATACCATCACACTCTGTTATGTTCGCCCTCGGGGATTTTGCCCCGCGCCGGTCTTGTCTTTGCAGGTCATCGGGGAGGGTCTGTTTGGCATGGGGCAAAGGGAACTCGCCTGAACTGCGACGACAGTGACTTCAGTGGGCTTTCCTGTGCCACTGCTGCAATCTTCGGTCGAGGGCTGACCACGGAATGACGAATATTCGAGCATGGGTCTTGTGAAGCCCGTCCGGATGGGACATCTTGGTTGCGGGATGGGCCGGAGACATCGATGGAAAGGTGGATGCCATGACCATGCACGCGAAGGCCTCTCGCAAGAGCAACGGCTGGAGCTGGTGGTAACCAGCACACGCTGAACGTTCTCCTGGGAACTCACGTGTAGGGGGGTCTGTCCGACGTCGTCGGCGGGCCCCTTTCGCGTGCCCGGAACGGGCGCGTTCACGGAGCGCAGGGGCGGCTTCGCGGGGGACCGCCACCGGGAGGGGGGATTTGACCCCCGACCGCAACGGGTAGGAGCCCGGTACGACAACAGGACAGTCAGGTCCGGATCGACCGTGAAGGGGCGGAACCTCCGTGTCCGACTCCCCCCAGTACCCAGGCGGATACCAGCAGCCAGAGGAACCAGAACCGCAGGGCGGGTACGTCCGCCCCACCGAATCCGAGCAGGCGCCGCGCCGCGCCGCACCCCGGCCGGAACCGAGACCGGGGGAGCACGAACCACCGGTCGCAGCCGAACGGTTCCGGCGTACGACCCCGGCCAGGAGCAAGGTCATCCCGGTGGAACGGAGCCGGGGATTCTGGCGCCTGGCCACCGGCACCGTCTTCTACGTCATGATCGTCGGCGGTATGGCCGACTACGTCGATCCGGGTCTGCGCATCGCCGCCCACCTGGGCTTCTGGCTCCTGATCGGGCTGGCGTTCCTGGTCGCGACGGCCCGCGAGCGCCGTCACGACTGGGCGCCCCGCCCCCGGTGGCCGTGGATCGCCGCGGCGCTGGGCGGCGCGGTGACGGCGGAGGTGCTGATCGTGGTCCTGGGATCGCCCGCGATCATCATCGGGGGGGTGGTGCTGCTCGCCCTGGGATCGTTCTTCCTGATGCTGGTCGGCTGAGGGGCCGACGGCAGGAGCGCTACGTGGCCTCGTCGTCGAAGGGCGGGCGCTTGCCGTTGAGCTGGGAGGCGGGCCTGCGCTCCGCCTCCTCCTCTTCCTCCCAGAAGTGCTTCTGGATGAAGCGCTTGGGATTGAGGTCCTGGACGTCGAAGTCCTTGTACTCCGGGCCGAGCCCCTCCTTGATGTCGTTGGAGGCGGAGTTGGCCATGGTGCGGAGCTGGCGCAGGACCCGGCCGACCTGCTGGGCGGCCTTGGGGAGCTGGTCGGGGCCGAAGATCAGCAGCGCGATCAGCAGGAGGATGACGAACTCTGCCCCACTGATGCCGAACATGTTCAGTCCTCGCTCCTGGTGTACCGACCGGCTTCAAGCAGGTTAACCGGTATCGCCGGGCTTGGGTAACCGCGTACCCCCTTGTTGGGGATCGGCGCGGCGCGGCCCTCCGACCACCCGGGGAAGCCCCCGGTCCGCCGCCCGAATGCGGTCCAGCCCCCCGCTCGACGAGCGGAGGGCTGGGAAGACGCACGTGTGACGGTCAGACCGCGCGAACGTCCGCCGCCTGCGGGCCCTTCGGGCCCTGGATGATGTCGAACTCGACCTTCTGATCCTCTTCCAGGTTCCGGAAGCCGGTACCCGCGATCGCCGAGTAGTGCACGAACACGTCGGGCTGACCACCCTCGACGGCGATGAACCCGAAACCCTTCTCAGAGTTGAACCACTTCACGGTGCCCTGAGCCATGTGCTCTCCCTTGGGGACTACGGCGGGACCGCACCCTGCTGGTCCCGGGTCGCCGGGCGCCAACCGACGAACGGTAATCCCGAATCGACGAGCGCCCACGTGCAGTTCCGCGAGGCGCCTCGGGCATCCATGGAAACAACAACAGCAACCAGTTGCAGACAGTACCAGGGGGAGTGGGGCTTTGCCGAGACTTTTCCGGCGCGAATCCGCGATTCCGGAGTGTCCTCTTTCGGCAACTCGAAACTGTTGCTTTCCTGCCCTTCTGCCACTAATGGAGATGTGTTCCGGGGAACGGTTTTCACCGTTCCCCGGAGTGTGTCAGGAAGCGTCCCTGCCGTAGACCCACACGTCGAACCAGAGCCGGTCGCGCCAGGTCTCCTCAGGTATCGGATAGGCGGACAACACCGGATACAGATAGGTGAAGTGGGCGATGATCAGCAGGACCACCACACCGAAGACCACCCCGCCCAGCGCCCGTAGGTACGGGGTGAACCGGGGGCTGTCCTCGCCAGCGCCCATCACCAGTCCCAGCGCGAGCACGATCGCCAGCACCAGGAAGGGCAGGATCGGCAGCGCGTAGAACAGGAACATGGGGCGTTCGGGGTAGGCGAACCACGGAAGCCAGCCCGCGGCGACCGCGAGCAGCACCGCGCCCGCGCGCCAGTCACGGAAGGTGATCCACCAGCCGAACATCACGGTCACGGCGATGATGCTGAGCCACCAGACGACCGGGGTACCGATGGAGACCACCGAGGTCACGCAGTTCCCGGTGTCGCACCCCACGGCCTGGCCGTTGTAGTGGAACAGCACCGGGGTGCGCATGACCAGCCACTCCCACGGCGCCGAGATGTAGGAGTGGTCGCTGCTCAGGTTGGAGTGGAAGTTCATCATGCGGCCGTGGTAGTCCCACAGGCTCCACAGGGCCTCCAGCGGCGAGCGCAGGAACCCCGGAATCCAGCCGGGGACCAGGCCCTCGGCGAAGTCCCGGTTGTAGCCGCCCCGGGTGAGGAGCCAGCCCGACCACGAGACGAGGTAGACGACGCCCGCCACCACCACGGTCTGCACGAACGCGGGGACGGCGTCGAAGCCGAACCACCGGCCCAGCGGACGACGCTGACCCGCGCTGCGCCGGGCCCCGTAGTCCCAGGCGACGGTGAGCAGGCCGAAGGCGGCCACGAAGAACAGGGCGGACCACTTGGTGCCGATCGCCAGACCGAAGCACAGCCCCGCAGCCAGGCGCCACCAGCGCATACCGAGCCAGCCCACCGCGGTGACGTCGGCCCCGGCCTCGGCGAGCCGTGCCAGCCGCTCCCTCGTGCGGTCCCGGTCGATCACCAGGCACGCGAACCCGGCCAGGATCCACAGGGTGAGGAAGATGTCCACCATGGCGATGCGGCTGAGCGTGAAGTGCAGGCCGTCCATCGCCATGATGAGCCCGGCCGTGCAGCCGAGCAGCACGGAGCGGGTCATCCGGGTGGCGAGCCGTACCAGGATGAGCACCGAGAGGACCCCGGCCACGGCCGAGGCCACCCGCCAGCCCTCGGGGGTCACGGCCGAGCCGAACGGCATGATCGAGTACAGCCAGTCGCCGAGCGCGATCATCCACTTGCCGACCGGCGGATGGACGATGAAGTCGCCCCCGCCGGTCCAGATGTTCGAGTCCCCCTGGCTCAGCAGGTCGTCGGAGTGGTCCAGCGCGTCGTGCTCGTACCCGAACTCCCAGAGGGCGTGGGCGTCCGTGGCGTAGTAGGTCTCGTCGAAGTAGATGCGGTCGGGCTGGCCGAGGTTGAAGAACCTCAGCGCCCCCGCGAAGCCCGCGACGACGAGGGCGCCCAGCCACCCCAGCCACCACGGGCTGGGCAGGCGGGGCGAGAAACGGGAACGGAGCGTGGGCGGCTGGGCCGCGGCCGGGGGGTTCGAGGGTGGTACCTCGCTGTGAAGTGCGGTGCTGGTCATCTCGGCTCGTAGGTTGGGGTCAGAGATGGGGGTCCGTTGCGGACGGGCCGCGAAACCGGGTTTCGGGTGGCGCGATAGAGCCAACCGTAGCGCGACAGAACGGGGATCACAGTGGTTGAGGTCGTTGACGGGACGCGGCGAGTCGGGAGGCTCGTGCTGGCGGGTCTGCCCATCGGAAACCAGGAGGACGCGCCGCCCCGACTGCTCCACGCGCTCGAGGAGGCGCGCGTGATCGCGGCCGAGGACACCCGTCGCCTCAGGCAGTTCGCCTCCCGTTCCGGCATCCGGTTGGGCGGGGCGACCGGTGCCCGGATCGTGTCCTACTACGACCAGAACGAGAGCCGCCGGAGCGAGGAACTCCTGGCCGACCTCCGCCGTGGCGAGGAGGTGCTGGTCGTCACCGACGCCGGGATGCCCGGGGTGTCCGACCCCGGATACCGTCTGGCCGCCGCCTGCGCGGACGAGGGGATTCCGGTCACCGCCATTCCGGGTCCGTCCGCGGTGACCACGGCCCTGGTGGTGTCCGGGCTGCCCACCGACCGATTCTGCTTCGAGGGCTTCCCTCCGCGCAAGGGCCTGAAGGGGTATCTGACCGAACTGGCCGACGAGCGCCGCACGATGGTGTTCTTCGAGAGCCCGCACCGGATCGCCGCCACCCTGGAGGCGATGTCCGGGGCCTTCGGGGCGGACCGCCGCGCGGCGGTGTGCCGTGAGCTCACCAAGACCTACGAGGAGGTCCGCCGGGGCGGTCTCGGGGAGCTGGCCGCGTGGGCGGCCGAGGGGGTGCGGGGCGAGATCTCCGTGGTCGTGGAGGGTGCCCGCCCCCGGGCGGAGCGCACCAGTGACACCGACCTGGTGGAGGCCGTGGCCGCCCTGGAGGAGGAGGGTGTGCGCCGCAAGGAGGCCATCACCAGGGTGGCCAAGGAGACCGGGGTGCCCAAGCGCCGCGTGTACGACCTGGTCCACGGGGTCGTCGAGGCTGAGTGAGACCCGCGTCGCTTCCCGGAACCTTTTCCGGCGGGCGGCGTCGAACCTGGCAGTAACGGCGACAGGAACGAGGATCCGACCATGCGCAGCGAGCTCTTCCAGCAGGCCCAGGAGACCCAGCGCCCGGGCATGCACCTGCAGAACCACAAGATGCTGAGGGTGGGCCTGAACGGCGAGTTCCTCGCCCGGCAGGGCTCGATGGTCGCCTACCAGGGCAACATCGACTTCGCCTACCAGGGCTCCGGCAGCGTCGGAAAGTTCTTCAAGAAGGCCTTCACCGGTGAGGGCCTGCCGCTGATGCGCGTCTCCGGGCAGGGCGACGTCTTCCTGGCCCGGGACGCCTGGGACATCCACCTGATCGACCTGGAGGGCGACTCCATCACGGTCAGCGGGGAGAACGTGCTCGCCTTCGAGCCGGGCCTCGATTGGGACATCCGCCGTGTCCAGGGCGCCGGAATGGCGGCCGGGGGCCTGTTCAACACCGTGTTCACCGGGCACGGCCGAGTGGCGGTCGCCTGCCACGGGACCCCCGTGCTGCTCAACGTCGACCAGCCCACCTTCGTCGACACCGACGCGGCCGTGGCGTGGTCGAGCACGCTCCGGGCCGGGATCCGGAGCACCGTCAGGGCGGGCGCCATCATCGGGCGCGGCAGCGGTGAGGCCTTCCAGCTCTCGCTGGAGGGTCAGGGCTTCGTGCTGGTGCAGGCCTCGGAGGGCGCCCCCGCCCCCACGCAGGCCTGACGCAGAGCGCTCCCGGAAACGGGGAGGGGCCCCGGCCCGCGCGGTGTGCGCGGACCGGGGCCCCTCCTCTGCCTGCGGGCCGGGATCAGACGACGGCGCCGTCGTCCGCGTCCCGGGCGGCCTTGGCGGCCACCTTCTCCTTGGCCTTGCGCTCCTTGAGCACGTGCGGCGCGGGCGTCCTGTCCCACTTCTGGAGCCAGATGGCGATCGGCACCGCGACGAACACGGTGGAGACCACACCGGTGGTGAGACCGACCAGCATCGCGATGGAGAAGTCCTGGAGCGAGGACCCACCGAGGAAGGTGAGGAAGCCCAGGATGATCCACGCGCCGACGGTCGTGTTGACCGTACGAGGCAGGGTGTTGAGCACCGCGCGGTTGGCGATCTCCTTGAACGAGGACTTCTCGTCCCTCGCCCACTCGTCTCGGACACGGTCGAACACCACCACCGTGTCGTTGACCGTGAAGCCGATGACACTCAGGATCGCGGCGAGGAAGACACCGTCGATCGGCTTGCCCAGCCAGATGAACAGACCGATGACCAGCACCATGTTGAAGGCCAGCGACAGCATGGTGGAGACACCGAAGGACCAGCGGAAACGCCAGGCCAGGTAGATCATCTGGAGGGCCAGGGCCGCAGCCAGGGCGATCAGGGCCCGGTTGCGCAGCTCGTCGCCCATGCTCGGGCCGATCAGCTCGTCGCTGACCATCTCCACGCCGCCGGTCTCCTCGGTGAGGGCGTCGGCGATGCCGGCGGCCTCGGCGTCGGAGATGTCACCGGTGCGCACGGCGATGTCGCCGTTACCGGACTCCTGCACCACGGCGGTGTCCGAACCCGGGAAGTTCAGCCCGGAGATGACCGAACGCGCCTCGTCGACCGAGAGGGTCTGGTCCCCGGTGATCTCGTACTCCAGGACCCGGCCGCCGGTGAACTCGACACCCAGGTTGGTGTCGCGGACCAGCGGGGCGGCGATCGCGACGAGCACGATCAGCGCCGCGACGATCAGACCGTTGCGGCGGTGGTCCATGAGCTGCGGGTTCTTCTCGACCAGCCAGGTGCGGACCGGGCCGATGCGGTCGAGACCGGTGATCGACGGGTGCTTCTTGATGACCGCGCGCCGCACGGCCCACTCGACGAACACGCGCGCGATGATCAGTGCGGAGATCATCGACGCGATGGTGCCGATGCTCAGCGTGACGCCGAAGCCCTGCACGGTGCCGGAGGCGAAGAAGAACAGCAGACCGGCGGCGAGGAACGTGGTGACGTTGGTGTCGAGGACCGCGCTCCAGGCCTTCTGCGTGCCCTGGACGAACGCCTTCTCCAGGTTGGGCGCGATGGCGCGGCGGCGACGGCGGGCCAGCGCGCCGCTCTCCGACTTGGCCGACTCGGAGTCGCCGGCGTCCTTCATGCCCGCGGACTTGTTGGCCTCGTAGGTCCGCTGTTGGCGCTGGTACTCCTCACGCGCGCGCTCGAAGATCAGCACGTTCGCGTCGATGGCCATACCGATCGCCAGCACGAAACCGGCCAGACCCGGGAGGGTCAACGTGGCCCCCAAGGCGACCAGCGCTCCGTAGGCGATCAGCGTGTAGAACGCCAGGGCGATCGAGGCCAGGAAGCCCACGAGCCGGTACACCACCGTGATGTACAGGGCGGTGAAGGCGATGCCGAGGAGCGCGGCGATGGCGCTGGCCTCGATGGCGGCGGCACCCAGGGTCGGGCCGACGGTCTGGCGCTGGACCTCGGTGACCGGCAGCGGCAGCGAGCCGCCCTCGATCAGCACGGCCAGCTCTTCGGCGCTCTCACTGGTGAAGTCGTTGCCGCTGATGGTGGTCTGACCACCGGACATACCGGCTTCACAGCCGATCTCCGGGGACACCTGTGGGGCGGAGATGATCTGGTCGTCCAGCACGATCGCCACACGGCGGCGGGGGTCGCCGTCGTTGTAACAGGCGGCCTTGCCGGTCAGTTCGCGCCACTGCTCGCGGCCCTCGCCACGGAAGCCGACGTTGACGACCCACTGGGCGCGGTTGGCGCTGTCCAGCGCAGCGTCGGCCGTGGAGACCCGGTCGCCCTGGATGAAGGTCTCACCCAGCTGGAGCATGTTGCCCTGCTCGTCGGGCAGGGTCTGGGCGACGTCCTCGGGGTTCTCCGCGGAGGGGCCCGCGGGAGCCTGGGGCATGCCGCCCTGGCCGCCGAGCATGTCCTCCAGGCCCTCCATACCCTCGAGGCCCTCCATGCCCTCCGGCAGTTCGCCGCCGCCCTCGGGGGCGCCGTCCTGGCCGTCGGAGGGGGCGCGGGCCTCGTCCGCGGGCGGGTTGGCGAAGTCGCCGCCTCCGCCGGGAGCCTGCACGCCCTGGCCACCCTGGTCGCCGACGCCCAGGACCTCGTGGAAGGACAGCTGGGCGGTCTGGCCGACGATCTGCGCGGCCTCCGCCGGGTCCTGCACGCCCGGGAGTTCGACGATGATGCGGTTCTCACCGGAGCGGGACATGGTCGCCTCGGCCACACCGAGGCGGTCGATGCGCTGTCGCAGCACCTCGACGACCTTGTCGGTGTTCTCCGAGTTGGCCTGCGTGCCGTCGGTGCCGTCCTGGGTCTCCAGGACGATCTGCGTGCCGCCGCTGAGGTCGAGCCCCAGGCGCGGTGGGATGAACCACGCCGCGCCGAACGCGACGAGGATGACGAGGAGGGAGATGAGCGCGCGTGTCCAGCGCGCCCCGGCTCCCGTTTGACTGGACAAGGGGTGAACCTCTCACTGCGGATGGTGGGTACCGGTCGCTTGCCCGGCGGCGCCGGGCAGGGGGGTGCGTGGGGCCGGTCCCGGCACCGTCGAGGGCTCCGGGAGGCGGCCGACCGGGATGGTCAGACGAGGGTGTGCGCGGTGAGAGGCGGTGCCCGGGTGGGCGGCAGCTCCTCCGCGTCGACCGGTTCGGGAACGGGGTCGTGGTGCGGCAGGGGCAGCGGCCACCAGGGTTGGTCCCACACCGCCAGGCGCAGTGCGCACGTGGGGACGACATCGGGCAGGTCCCGCAGTACCGACCGCTGGTCGCAGACGGAGACGGGCGGCCCTAGGGAGACCGTCTGGGTGCCGCGGTAGGGGTGCGCCTCCTCCGACGCCCCCGAGGGGTCGTCGTCGGCGGACTCCGCGGCGTCGCGCTCGGGGGCGCTGTGCCCTCCGTGCGCGGGCAGGGCGACGGTGTCCCTCTCCCCGGACAGGCCGGAGGCCACCGGGAAGGACAGGATGACCAGCAGGACCACGCTGGTGATCAGCGATCCGGTCCGCAGGGCAGGGCGGGGTAGGGCACGGGTAACCGTGGGGACCACCGCCTCAGAGCCGGGTTGGAGGGTCGTGCTGGCATCGGCCGGTGCCCCCGGGGGCACACGGCTCCATCCAGCAGAGCATACGGGTAGGCACCCTTCGGGGGGAATCACGTGAGTCGCCCCTGTGGACGGGGCCCTCCCCGGCGGACACCGGGTGTCCTTTGGTGCTCGGACACCCCGGGCCACCTTTAGTCTTGAGTCATGTCGTCGAATCGCCACATCCTGACCGCGGTCGCCTGGCCCTACACCAACGGCCCGCGCCACATCGGCCACGTCTCCGGTTTCGGGGTCCCCTCCGACGTCTTCTCTCGCTTCCAGCGAATGTCGGGGAACAGCGTGCTGATGGTCAGCGGCACCGACGAGCACGGCACCCCGATCCAGGTGCTGGCCGACCAGGAGGGCGTGTCCGCCCGGGAGCTGGCCGACCGCTACAACCGGATCATCGCCGAGGACCTGGTCGCGCTCGGACTGTCCTACGACCTGTTCACCCGCACCACCACCGGCAACCACTACTCCGTCGTCCAGCAGCTGTTCACCACGCTCTACGACAACGGTTACGTCTTCACGCGCACCACCCAGGGCGCGATCTCCCCGTCCACCGGCCGTACGCTGCCCGACCGCTACATCGAGGGCGTCTGCCCGATCTGCGGCTTCGACGGCGCGCGCGGCGACCAGTGCGACAAGTGCGGGAACCAGCTCGACCCGATCGACCTGATCTCGCCCCGTTCGCGGATCAACGGCGAGACGCCGGAGTTCGTGGACACCGAGCACTTCATGCTCGACCTGCCCGCCTTCGCCGACGTCCTCACCGACTGGCTCAAGGGCAAGGAGGGTGAGTGGCGCCCCAACGTCCTCAAGTTCTCCCTGAACCTGGTGGAGGACCTCCAGCCGCGCGCGGTCACCCGTGACCTCACCTGGGGCGTGCCGATCCCGCTGGACGGCTGGAGCGACAACGCCGCCAAGCGCATCTACGTCTGGTTCGACGCGGTCATCGGCTACCTGTCGGCGTCCATCGAGTGGGCCCGGCGCGTGGGTGAGCCCGAGGCCTGGCGCCGCTGGTGGCAGGGCGACGAGAACGAGTCCTTCTACTTCATGGGCAAGGACAACATCGTCTTCCACTCGGTCATCTGGCCGTCCATCCTGCTCGGAGCGAGCGGGAAGGGCGACCGGGACGGCGACGTCGGTCCGCTCGGCGAGCTGAACGTGCCCACCGAGGTGGTCTCCAGCGAGTTCCTCACCATGGAGGGGCAGAAGTTCTCGTCCTCGCGCCGCGTGGTGATCTACGTGCGCGACTTCCTGGAGCGCTACTCCGCCGACGCGCTGCGGTACTACATCATGGCCGCGGGTCCGGAGAACCAGGACACCGACTTCACGTGGGCCGAGTTCGTCCGCCGCAACAACGACGAGCTGGTGGCGGCCTGGGGCAACCTGGTCAACCGCTCCATCTCCATGGCGGCCAAGAACCTCGGTGAGATCCCCGCCGCGGGTGAGCTCACCGACGAGGACCGCGCGGTCCTGGCCGCCTCCCGGGAGGCCTTCGCGACCGTGGGCGCCCGGCTGGAGAGGTCGCAGTTCAAGGCGGCGCTCCAGGAGGCCATGCGCACCGTCGCCGAGGCCAACAAGTACATCTCCGACCAGGCTCCGTGGGCGCTCAAGAAGACCGACCCGGAGCGGATGGCGACCGTCCTGCACGTCTCCCTCCAGCTGGTCAGCGACGCCAACACCCTGCTCACGCCGTTCCTCCCGGAGTCGGCGAACAAGGTGTACGCGATGCTCGGAGGCACGGGCACCTGGACGGGCATGCCGCGCATCGAGTCCGGCCACGACACCATCGGCGGCTCCGAGGAGAAGGTGGACTACCCGGTCATCACCGGTGACTACGCCGACAACGACGCCCGCTGGGAGTCGGTGCCGATCGTCGCGGGCACCCCGCTGGGCCGTCCCACCCCGTTGTTCACCAAGCTCGACCCGTCCGTCGTGGACGAGGAGCTGGCCCGCCTGTCCGGCGGCGACGAGTAGCGCCCGACCCCGCGCCGAGGCGGGCACCGGACCCACGCGGACCGGTGCCCGCCTCGGCGTGTTCGAGGCCGTTCGGGCCCCGTGGTGCCCATCGGTGCCGATCCGGGTGGCAGGGCCACCTAGAATCACCACGGCGCACGCGGTACACGGTGATGGGGGCATGACATGGGCAGACGCAAGGGCAGTGCGGTCAGGGAGCGCAACGCGCAGACCCCGCCCCCCGCACCCGAGGCGCTGCGGGTGCAGGTGGCCGACAGCCACACCCACATGGACATGCAGACGCCCGAGGTCGAGGAGATCATCGCGGCCGCCGAGGCCGTGGGCGTCACCCCGCTCGTGCAGGTGGGCGTCGACCTGTCCTCCTCGCGTTGGGCGGCGGAGGTCGCCGCGAAGCACCCCGGCAAGGTGTGGGCCGCCGTGGCCCTGCACCCGAACGAGGCGCCGCGCGTGGTGCACGGCGACGGCGCCGAGGGCGTGGAGGCCGACGACACCGACTGGACGGGGAAGGCCCGCCCCGCCGGGGGGATCGAGGCCCTGGAGGCGGAGCTCGCCGAGATCGACGCGCTGGCGGCGCTGCCACAGGTGGTGGCGGTCGGCGAGACCGGCATGGACACCTTCCGGACCGGTCCCGAGGGCGCCCGCGCCCAGGAGGCGTCCTTCCGCCGCCACATCGCCATCGCCAAGAGGCACGGCAAGGCGCTCATGATCCACGACCGCGAGGCACACGAGGACGTCCTGCGGATCCTGGAGGAGGAGGGCGCGCCCGAGCGGGTGGTCTTCCACTGCTTCTCCGGCGACGCCGACATGGCCCGGGTTTGCGCGGAGCGGGGCTACTACATGAGCTTCGCGGGCAACGTCACCTTCGCCAGCGCCGAGCCCCTGCGCGAGGCGGCCAAGGTCGCCCCGCCCGAACTGGTGCTCGTGGAGACCGACGCCCCCTTCCTCACTCCCAAGCCCTACCGGGGCCGCCCCAACGCCCCCTATCTCATCCCGCTCACCCTGCGGGTGCTGGCCGGGACCAAGGGACTGGGCGAGGAGGAGCTGGCCGGGATCGTCGCGGACAACGCGCGGCGGGCCTTCGGGTTCTGAACGGGCGGGGCCGGGGCGGGTGAACACCCGTCCCGGCCCCGAGCCGGGTCAGAGGCCGCGCTTGAGCCTGCCGGCCTCCCGTCCCTCGCGGGTGTTGCGCTTCCACTCCCTGCGGCGCTCCGCACGCAGGCGGGCGTCGCCCCGGGACCGGTTCCACCCGGCCTCGCGGCGCAGCCTGAACCAGCGTTCGAGGCGCCCGGAGTCCAGCTCACCCTCGTCCACGGCGGCCCTGACCGCGCACCCGGGCTCGGCGCCGTGGGAGCAGTCCCGGAACCGGCACCGTTCCGCCAGTTCGTTGACGTCGGCGAAGGCGCGCTCGACGCCGCTCCCGTCCCCGGGGACGTCGATGCGGCGCACTCCCGGGATGTCCAGGAACAGCGCGCCCCCGGGCATGGCGATCAGCTGGCGGTGGGTGGTGGTGTGGCGGCCGCGACGGTCGTCGCGGATCGCCCCCGTCTCCATGACCGGCCGCCCGGCCAGCGCGTTGAGCAGGCTGGACTTCCCGGCGCCCGAGGTGCCGAGCAGGACCCAGGTGGCCCCTGGGCGCAGACGGGCGGACAGCTCGTCCAGGCCGAGGCCCCTGTGTGCGCTCACGGTGTGCACCTCGACGCCCGTGGTGACCGACTCGACCAGCTCGACCACCTCGGGGAGGCGGTCACCGGCGAGTTCGGCCTTGGTGACGGCGACGACGGGTGCGGCGCCGCTGGTCCAGGCGAGGCTGAGGAACCGTTCCAGACGACCCACGTTGGGGCCCTGGTCGGCGGCCTCGCAGATGAGGACGGCGTCTACGTTGGCCGCCAGGACCTGGTCATGGGAGTCCTTGGCCACGCCCTGGCGGACGAGGGTCCCCGAGCGTTCCAGGACCGCCTCGACCAGCCACGTGTCGCCGGAGCGACGGACGGCCACCCAGTCCCCGCTGGTCGGTGCGGTGAAGGGGTCGGCCTCCGCGGCCCTGCGCACCTCAGGGGAGAGCGCGGCGGTCTCGTGCCCGGGCAGGCGGACGCCGACGGCGCCTCGTCGGGCCTCGGAGACCCGGGCGGGGAGCAGGACGTGCGGCGCGTTGTGGGCGACGGCGTCGAAGGCGGTCTCAACGCGGGTGTTCCAGCCCAGTGCCGAGAGCGGGTGGGCGGGGTGTTCTTCGGATATGGGGTTCGTGCTGTGGTGACTCACGGTGCTCTTTCTGGGAGCGCGAGCCGCCGCTTGACGCTACCTACGGCTCGCTGACGACGGAAGTTCGGAAACCGGGGCCGGGCATGGGGTGGGCCATGGCTTGCTCCTCTCGTCAGCGGCCGGCGCGGACCGCACGGCACGCACCGACCCTAGGACAGGGCTCGGGCGCGGTGCCAGTGGTTTTTCCGGTGCCGGTCAGCGGCGCCGGGTCCACACGTCGTCCCCGGGCCGGGGTTCCGACGGGGCGCCGTGTCGGGGCGTGTAGGTGTCCTCGGAGCCGACCGTGTGTTCCGCCGCCCGGTGTGAGGCGCGGGAGTAGTCCCGGCGTTCGTTCTCCTCGTCGTCGCCGAGCAGGAGGAAGAGGCTGCAGATCAGCAGGAGGACGAACAGCCCGGTGATCACCGGGAGCAGGAGGTCCCAGGCCTTGGCTCCGTCGGGTGGGCTGACGGGGGTGAAGTCGGGCGGGACCACGTGCATCCCGGCCATGCTGGTGTAGTGCGTGGCGGTGACCGCGGCGGCCATCACCGCGGAGGCGAGGAGGATCGCGGGCGGTCCCTGCAACTGGCGGGCGCACCACAGGGCGACGGTGGAGGCCACCACGGCGATCACGGCGGAAACGGCCGTGAGGGTCGGGTCGTGGTGCATGGTCCCGTGCACGTTCATGGCGACCACGCCGACGTGGTGCATGGCGATGATGCCGACGCCGACCAGGACGCCGCTGGCCAGGAGCCGCACGGCGGTGGCCTGGCGCACGATCAGGTGCAGGGCGAGCACGGTGACCACCACCGGGATCACCCCGCTGACGGCGGTCAGGGGACCGTCGTAGCGCAGGGCGGTGCCGGGGACGCTGAACCCGAGCATGGCGACGAAGTGCATCGCCCAGATGGCCATGCCGCCCAGGGCGAGCGCGGCCAGCCCCTGCCACTGCCATCGGAAGAAGCCGGTCGTGCGGCGGGCCCTGGCCGCGAAGGAGAGTCCCAGGAACGCGCCTATGACCGAGATGGCGTAGGCGATCGAGGGTGTCATCCAGCCTTGGGGGAGGAGATCGGACACGGTCCCTCTGCTTTCCATGAAGTGGGTCCCAGACATGACCCCCGTTCATGGAGCGTAGGGACGCTCGCCGCCGATGACCAGGGGTTCCACCACCGAATCGATGGCCTGATGTGGCCAGGGGTGATTCCTGGGGCCAGTGGGGCGATCAGTCCCGGCTGGACCGCAACCCTTCGAAGGCGATGCGGCACAGGGAGTCGGCGATCTCCTCGCAGGACATGCCCCGGTCCGGCTTGTACCACTCGACGATCGAGTTCACCATGCCGAAGAGCAGGCGGGAGGCGACCGCGGGGTCGACGTCGCTGCGGATGTCACCGTCGACCACACCCTCGCGGACGAGGTCGGCGATGAGGTGGTCGAACCTGCGGCGCCGCTCCAGGGCGTGCTTCTCCACCTCGGTGTTGCCGCGCACCCGCAGCAGCAGGGTGACGTGGGGCAGCTCCTCGACGAGCACCCGGACGCTGCCGCGCATCACGTGTTCGAGCCGCGCGATGGCAGGGCCGGTGGTCGCGCCCTCCTCGCGGGTGACCTCGAACAGCGCGTCCATGGCCAGGTCGAGCGACTGGCGCAGGAGTTCGGACTTGCCGGTGACGTGGTGGTAGATCGCGGACTTGGTCACGCCGAGGGCACGAGCCAGGTCCTCCATGCTCGTTCCGTCGTACCCGCGTTCGTTGAACACGCGAGCGGCCACGCGGAGCACGGAGTCGGCGTCGTGCCCGGGGCGGCCGGAGCGGCGCCTGCCGGTCTGCCTCGGGGCGGCTGGTTCGGGTGCGGAAGATCGGGACACGGTTGTCGAATCTACCTCGTGACGGGGGCGAACGTGCGCGGGGTCGGTGGTCCGACCGCGTCGGCCGCCCGAGGGTTTGCTAACTTAACGAACGGTCGGTTGGTAAACCACCCTAGACCCCGCACCACCACCTGAGGAAGGGCGCGCGCCGTGTCGAAATCCCACCCGGACCTGCTGGAACGACACCGGACCACCCTCGACGACGCCGTGGCGGCGGTCCGCGGGCGCTACCACCACTCCGCCTTCCCGGAGTCGCCGAGCCGGTCGGTCTACGGCGAGGACGCCGCCGCCCGGGGGCGGGCCGCCTTCGAGGCGCTCCTCGACCGGGACTTCCCGCTGTCCGGACCGGGAGGGAGGGGCCGCGTGGCCACGGAACGCTCCCCCTACGGCCCGGAACTGGGCGTGGGCTACCCGCGCGCCGACCCCGACGCGCTGCTGGCCGCCTCCCGCCGCGCCCTCGCTTCCTGGCGCCGCGTACCCCTCGACGTGCGCACGGGGGTGTGTCTGGAGATCCTCGACCGTCTCAACCGGCGTTCCTTCGAGATGGCGCACGCGGTGCAGCACACCACCGGCCAGTCCTTCGTCATGGCCTTCCAGGCGGGCGGACCGCACGCCCAGGACCGGGGGCTGGAGGCGGTCGCCCTCGCCCACGACCTGATCACGCACTACGCGGGCGAGTCCCGGTGGGAGAAGCCCCGACGCCGGGGCGGCCCGATCACCATGGCCAAGCGGTACACCGCGCGGGGCCGGGGGGTCGGTCTGATCATCGGCTGCAACACCTTCCCCACTTGGAACTCCTACCCCGCGCTCTTCGCCAACCTGGTCACCGGCAACACCTCGATCGTCAAGCCGCACCCGGGCGCGGTCCTGCCGTTGGCCATCACCGTGTCCGTCGCGCGCGACGTGCTCACGGAACAGGGGCTCGACCCCGACGTGGTCCTGCTGGCGGCCGAGGCCCCCGAGGACCGCCTCGCCGCGGACCTCGCCACGCGCCCCGAGACGCGGCTCGTGGACTTCACCGGCTCCACGGAGTTCGGGGACTGGCTGGAGGAGAACGCCCGACAGGCCTTCGTCAGCACGGAGAAGGCCGGGACCAACACGGTGGTCGTGGACTCCACGGACGCCTACCGTCCGATGCTCGCCAACCTCGCCCACTCGCTGGCGCTGTACAGCGGCCAGATGTGCACCACCCCGCAGAACGTCTACATCTCGGCCGGGGGCGTGACCACGGACGAGGGGCACCGGAGCGCCGACGGGTTCGCAGCCGACCTCGCCGCCGCGGTCTCGGAGATCGCCGCCGACCCCGCCCGCCTGGTGGGCGTGCTGGGCGCCGTGGTCAACGACGGGGTGCGGGAGCGGGTGGACGCCGTGGCGGACCTGGGCGAGGTCCTGCTCGCCCCGACGGCACCCGAGCACCCGGAGTTCCCGGGGGCCGTCGTCCGCACCCCGGCCCTGGTCCGGCTGTCCGCGCGGGACCGCGACGTGTACGGGCGCGAGCACTTCGGCCCGGTCTCCTTCGTGATCACCACCGCCGACACCGACGAGTCCCTGCGCCTGTTCGGCGAGACCGTCGCCGAGCGCGGTGCCATCACCGCCTCCGTGTACTCCACCAGCGAGGACGTGCTGGAGCGTGCGGAGGAAACGGCACTGGAGGCGGGGGTCAACCTTTCCGCGAACCTGACGGGCGAGGTGTTCGTGAACCAGTCGGCGGCCTTCAGCGACTTCCACGGCTCGGGCGCCAACCCGGCGGCCACATCGTCGCTCACCGACCCCCGTTTCGTGGCGGGCCGGTTCGACTTCGTGCAGGCCCGCAAGCACGTCTGATTCCGGGGTTGGCTGAATGTGGCCATGCGGCGTTAGGAACGCGTCAATCCACTTGTGAGCGCTCCCGAGCCAGGAGTAGCTTTTACCCGCTTTGCTGGCAAAAGTCATTTTGTTCGTAAAACGGAAAAAGAGCCCCAAATGGCTATAACCCGTCGCGGTGCCTTCAAGGCGTCGCTTCTCGGCGGCGTCGGCGCCGCCGTCGCCACCACCATCCCCGCCTCCGTCGCCTGGGCCGACGCCGCCCCCGCGGCCCCCGCCGCCCGGAACGCCCGGGAGGCCCTGCGCCTGCTCAAGGAGGGAAACCGCCGCTGGTCGCGATACGCGTCCAGACACCCGAACGAGGGCAGAGCCCGCCGCGCGCAACTGGTCGAGGGCCAGGCGCCCTTCGCGACCATCCTCGGCTGCGCCGACTCCCGTGTCCCCCCGGAACTCGTCTTCGACCAGGGCCTGGGCGACCTCTTCACCATCCGTTCGGCCGGCCAGGTCCTGGACGGCTCCGTGCTCGGCAGCCTCACCTACGCCGTGGAGCACCTGCACACGCCGCTGATCGTGGTCATGGGTCACCAGACCTGCGGCGCCGTCGACGCCGCCGTGGAGGCCCACCGCACCGGTGAGCTCCCGCACGGACACATCGGCGGTCTGGTCGCTGAGATCCTGGAGGTCGTCGAGTCCACCCCCGACGACGGCGAGGACTTCCTCGACGACTGCGTCCGGGCCAACGCGGAGCACATCGCGCGGCTCCTGCGCGAGGACGACGAACTCGGCGAGTTCGTCTCCGACGGCAGGCTGGAGGTCGTCGCGGCCCGCTACGACCTGGAGGACTCCAAGGTCGTCTGGCTCTGACCCCCACTGGCCAGTCCGCCGAGTATGGGGGAGAATGCCGGTGACCATCCCCCCGGCAGTGCAGGGAGCCCGGAATGTTCCGGATCGCGATCAGTCGGCTCACCGACGGCGGCCAGCGCATCACCCCCGAACACCGGGGAACAGCGCTGTCCGTCGACGAGGCGGTCCTCGCCCTCCGGGAGCATCTGCCCTCGGTGGACACCAGTGCCTTCGGCAGTGACGCCGTGCAGCGCTCGGTCAACCGGGTCAACGACTTCCGCCACGACGTCGCGACGTCGGACGGCGGACACTACCGGGTGGTCATCGCGCCGATGATGTGAGTCCGGTGCCACGGGGACCCGTGGCACCGGACGCTCCGTTCCCCGGCCGGACCGGTCAGTCCGACCCGAAGGCGGAGTCGAAGGACGCCTCGGGGGCGTCGAAGGCGTTCGCCCTCACGAACCGCACCGCCTCGGCGGCCCCGGCCAGGCGGTCCATGCCGGCGTCCTCCCACTCCACGGAGATCGGCCCCTGGTAGCCGATCGAGTTGAGCACGCGGAAGCACGCCTCCCACGGAACGTCGCCGCGACCGGTGGACACGAAGTCCCACCCCCGGCGCGGGTCGCCCCACGGGAGGTGGGATCCGAGCCGCCCGTTGCGGCCGTTGCCCACGCGCTTGCGGGCGTCCTTGCAGTCCACGTGGTAGATGCGGTCGCGGAAGTCCCACAGGAAACCGACCGGGTCGATGTCCTGCCACACCATGTGGCTGGGATCCCAGTTCAGCCCGAAGGCCTCCCGGTGCCCCACGGCCTCCAGGGCCGCCTGGGTCGACCAGTAGTCGTAGGCGATCTCGGACGGGTGCACCTCGTGCGCGAACCGCACTCCCACCTCGTCGAACACGTCCAGGATCGGGTTCCAGCGGTCGGCGAAGTCCCGGTAACCGGCCTCGATCACCTCCGCGCCGACCGGCGGGAACATCGCCACGTACTTCCAGATCGCCGAGCCGGTGAAGCCCACCACCGTGGAGACGCCCAGCTTCGCGGCGGCCCGGGCGGTCAGCTTCATCTCCTCGGCCGCGCGCTGGCGGACCCCCTCCGGGTCGCCGTCGCCCCAGACTCGTGAGGGCAGGACGTCCTGGTGCCGGTGGTCGATGGGGTCGTCGCACACCGCCTGGCCCAGGAGGTGGTTCGAGATCGCCCACACTCCGAGACCGTGCCGTTCGAGGATCTCCAGGCGCTCCCGGACGTAGGAGTCGTCCACGGCGGCGCGGGTGACGTCCAGGTGGTCGCCCCAGCAGGCGATCTCCAGGCCGTCGTAGCCCCAGGAGGAGGCGAGAGCGCACACCTCCTCGAAGGGCAGGTCGGCCCACTGGCCGGTGAAGAGGGTGACCGGTCGGGTCATCGGGCTGCCTCCAGGGTGGTCGTTGGTGGGACGGGGCCGGACGGCCCCGCCCCGGATCGCCGGGGGTTCAGCGCGGGGTCGGCCCCGCCGGTGCCGGCACACCGACGAGGCCGAGCATGAGGTCGCGCACCTCGGTGGCGGCGACGCGTTCGCGGGCGAGCGCGGGTTCGGTGCACAGCACGAGGGGCCCGTCCCGGGGATCGTCGTGCGGGCGTCCGTGCGTGCCGCGGACACAGCCCGGGTCCAGGGGGACGACGTTCATCGTGTAGCGCAGGCCCGCCTTCTTGCGGACTAGGTTGGCCGCCGCCCTCGCCTTGACCAGGGGGTCGGCGGGGTCCAGGAAGAGTTCGGCCGGGTCGTAGCCGGGCTTGCGGTGGATGTCCACGCCGCGCGCGAAGTCGGGGGCCGACCCGTCGTCCAGCCAGTAGTAGTAGGTGAACCAGGCGCCGGGCCGGGCGAACAGGACCAGTTCCCCGGAGCGTTCGTGGTCCAGCCCGTACTCCGCCTGGGCCCCGCGGTCCAGGACGAGGTCGACCCCGTCCAGCCCTCCCATGAGTTCGGCGACCCTCGGCAGGTCGTCCGGGTCGCGGACGTACACGTGCGCGCACTGGTGGTCGGCGACCGCGAAGGCCCGCGAGGCCCACGGGTCGAGGTACTCCATGCCCTCCTGCGTGTACACCTCCAGGAAGCCCTCCCGGCGCAGCAGCCGGTTGACGTCCACCGGCTGGTCGGCGGGGGTGATCCCGTACTCACTCAGCACCAGGACGGCCGCTCCGGCCGCCTCGGCGTCGTCCAACAGCGGGGCGAGGGCGGCGTCGAGGTCGCGCACCGCCTGCCGCGCCCGTTCGGAGTCCGGGCCGAACCGCTGGAGGTCGTAGTCCAGGTGGGGGACGTAACAAAGGGTGAGGTCGGCCCGGGGCAGCAGCTTGCGGGTGGCGGCGACGATCCACTCGGTGGAGCGGATCGAGGCGGTCGGCCCCCAGTAGTTGAAGAGCGGGAAGGGGCCCAGCTCCGAGGTGAGTTCGTCGTGCAGCTCGACCGGACGGGTGTAGCAGTCGGGGGACTTGCGGCCGTCCGCGTGGTAGACGGGCCTGGGTGTGACGGTCCAGTCGGTGGTGGCGCCCATGGCGTACCACCAGCAGACGTTGGCGGTCCGAAAGTCCGGGCGGTGGCGGCGGGCGGTCTCCCACACCTTCTCGCCCTGGACCAGCCGGTTGTGCTGACGCCACAGGTACACCTCACCCAGATCCCGGAAGTACCAGCCGTTGGCGACGGCGCCGTGGTCGGCGGGGGCGGTCCCGGTCAGGAAGGTGGACTGCACGGTGCAGGTGACGGCGGGCAGGACGGTGTCCAGCGGGGCCCGCCACCCGCGCTCGGCCAGTTGGCGCAGGCGTGGGGCGTGTTCGAGCAGGCGGGGGGTGAGCCCGACCGCGTTGACGACGAGGAGGCGGCTGGTCATGGGTGGCGGTCCCTTCCTTGGTGGGCCGTGGCGTGCCTTGGTGGGCCGTCAGAGCGGGGTGAGCCCGAGTGCGGTGAGCCGGTCCCGGGCCCAGGCCAGTTCGGCGGCGATCCCGGCGATCAGCCCCTCCTCGCCGACCGGCCGCCGGTCCTCGGGGAGCACCGTCCAGGTGTAGGTCTCCACCTCCACGTGGTCGGTGCGGGCGCTGTCGGGGCCGAACAGGCGGGACAGGGTCCGGTCGAGGTGGTCCGTGGTGCCGCGCAGGGGAGCGGCGGCCGGGGAGTGCAGGGGCGCGTGGAAGTGGGTGCGCCAGGGGCCCCGGCCGTCCAGGGGACGGGGACCATCGAGGGCCTCGGGCAGGTCGTCCCGGGCCCGGGTGCGACCCTCGTCCAGCTCCCGGGTCTGGTGCAGGAACCGGTCCTCGGCGAAGGCGGTGAGGGCGGCGCGGGTCCCGGGGGCGGTCGGGTCGGGCGCCTCCACGGCGGCAGACGCCTGGGTCTTGACCACCGGGAGTCCGGCCCGGGCCAGACGGTCCAGCGCGGCGCCCGGTTCCTCGAACTCCACGGCCAGGTGGCAGGTGTCCAGGCACACGCCCACGTGCGGGGGCGGGTCGGCGAGGAGCCGGGCGGCGTCCCGTGTGGTCTCCACGGCGCAGCCGGGTTCGGGTTCCAGGCCCACCCGGACCGGGCGCCCCGCGTCGGCCAGCCCGTCCAGCACGGCGGAGAGTTCGGTGAGGTGCGCTCGCGCCGCGGCCTGGCGCCCGGTGTCCCATGGCTCCCGCCACGCCAGGGGCAGGGTGGAGACGCTGCCCCGTGCGGCGTCGTCGGGCATGAGCCGGGCCAGCACCCGCGCGCAGTCCACGGTGTAGTCCAGGCGGGCCCGCTCGGTCCAGTCGGGGGAGTACACGGCGTGCTTGACGACGGGCGCGTGGAACCCCGTGTAGGGGAACGCGTTGAGCGTGACGGTCTCCAGCCCGGCAGCCGCCAGACCCGCGCGCAGCCGGTCGGTGAGCGCGGGGGAGCGGGCCAGTTCGCGGGCCAGGGGCGCGGGCAGCCACAGGCCGAGCCCGAGCAGGTCGGTGTCCAGGGCCGCGCGGACCCCGCCGCCGAACACCCGGATCTGGCGCAGGACGCCGTCCAGGTCCTCGGCCGGGTGCACGTTGGTGCAGTAGGCGAGGTGGACGACGGTGCCGTCGGGGTGCCGGAACCTCATTCGGCGCCCCCTCGCGGGTCCTCCGCAGCGCCCTCCGGCGGCTCCACCTCCGGGCGTTCGCCGCGCAGGATCGAGTTGCCCGAGAAGGTGGCTCCGGCCGCCGGTCCCGTGTCCTCCTCCAGCAGCAGGCGGCCGCTGCGCCCGTAGAACTCCACGGGGTTGCGCCACAGCACGCGGTCCACGTCGTCCTCGGTGAATCCGGCCTCCAGCATCCGCTGACCCGTGTAGAGGGTGGTCAGCGGGTCGCTGTGCCCCCAGTCGGCCGCCGAGTTCACCACCATGCGGTCCAGACCCCACTCGGACAGCACGCGCACCATCCGCTCCGGGGACATCTTGGTGTCCGGGTAGATGGAGAAGCCCAGCACGCAGCCTGAGTCGCGCACCATCTCCACGGTGGTCTCGTTGAGGTGGTCCACCAGGACCATCTCCGGGGCGATCCCCGACTCCTCGACCAGCCGCAGGGTGTGCCGGGTGCCCTCGACCTTGTCCCGGTGCGGGGTGTGCACCAGCACCGGCAGACCGAACTCCCGAGCCAGTTCCAGCTGGTGCCGGAAGGCCTTCTCCTCCTCGGAGGTCCGCGAGTCGAACCCCACCTCGCCCACGGCCACCACTCCGTCCTTGGCCAGGTAGCGGGGGAGGAGGTCGAGCACCCCGGCCAGGCGGGGGTCGTTGGCCTCCTTGGGGTTGAGCGCGATCGTGCAGTGGTGGCGGATACCGAACTGGGCTGCCCGGAAGCGCTCCCAGCCGACCAGGCCGTCGAAGTAGTCGCGAAAGGAGCCCACACTGGTGCGCGGCTGCCCCAGCCAGAACGCGGGCTCCACCAGGGCCCGCACGCCGGCGTCGTGCATCGCCTGGTAGTCGGCGGTGGTCCGCGAGGTCATGTGGATGTGCGGGTCGAAGATACGCATGACGCCTCCTATGAGCGGGGGGTCGGACCCTGTGGGCGGTCCGGGCCGGTGGTCCGGGGGAAGCGCTCCAGCACCCGGTGGACGTCGGCGGGCACCGCGCGGCCCGCGCGCTCGCGTTCACGGGCGAAGTCCGCGCACATGCGGGCCAGCTCGGCGTCGGCGCGCTCGTTCACCCCCGCCACCAGGCGCAGCGGCACCCCGACGAACAGGCACTTGAGCACGGTCTGGCGCCAGGCGTGCTCGTCCAGCAGGGCCTGGGCCCCGCTGGCCGCGGCCGCGGCGACCAGACGGGTGTCGTTGGTCCGCAGGGCGTCCGCCAGCAGGCGCCGGGCGGTGGCGGCGACCTCGGGCTCCCGGGTGTCCAGGCGGTCCAGCCCGTGCAGGACGGCGCGGCGCTCCTCGGCGTCCCCGTACTCGTAGAGGGCGTCCACCTCCCGGGCCAGGTCCGCCGGGGGCAGCGCCCGGGCCAGCACACGCAGCAGGTCCGCGCGCACCAGGTCGTCGAGGGTCGGCCCCTCCGCCCCGGTGGGGTCGCCGGAGGGCCCGGCGCCGCGCGCCACCCGGCGCGCGGCGGCCGGGAAGAGCACCGCGACGCGCTCCGGGTGCTCGGCCACCTCGGCGCGCAACGCGGCCAGCCTCGTACGCGCGTCCCCCTCCAACAGGTCACCGACGTCCACCACGGTGCCTCCCCTCCCGGCTCGGTCTCCGCCCCTGCTGATCACTCCGGCTTCCCCCGTTCCTCCAGCACCCGGGACCAGGCCGCGTCCAGCGCCCGCTTGGAGCGCTCGGCGACCAGCGGGGCGGCGTGCCCGTGCCGGGGCAGCTCCACCGAAGCCAGCCCCGTGTAACCGACACGGTCGAGGGCGCCCAGCACTCCGGCCAGGTCGAGGTCGCCCTCCCCGAACTCCAGGTGTTCGTGCACCCGTGGGCGCATGTCGTCCAGCTGCACGTTGGCGATCAGGTCCCCGGCCCGGGCCACCGTGCCCTCGGGGCCGTCGGGCTCGTTGCACACGCCGTGCCCCACGTCCAGGGTCACTCGGAGCCGTGCGGGGTCGCCCAGCGCGCGCCGCAGCTCCAGGACGTCCTCCAGGCGCTCGGCGAACATGCCCGGCTCGGGCTCGAAGGCCAGGTCCACGCCGAGCTCCTCCGCCGTCACCAGGACCTTCTCCACGCCGGAGAGGAGCCGTTCGCGCCCCTCCTCCCGCGTGGCCCCGGCGGGCAGGACGCCCGACCAGAAGGACACCGCCTCCGCCCCGAGGGTGTGGGCGATCCGCACCGCGCGGCGCAGCAGGTCGACCCGCACGTCGCGGTCCCGGTCGGAGACCAGGGTGGGTTCGTGCTTGCGGCGCGGGTCCAGCAGGTACCGGGCACCGGTCTCCACGACCACCGCCAGCCCCAGCTCGTCCAGCCTGCGGGCGACCGCCCCCACCCGGGCCTTCACGTCCAGGGAGAACGGGTCCAGGTGCGGGTGGTCGAGGGTGAGACCGACCCCCTCGTAACCGAGGTCGGCGATGATCGCCAGGGCGTCGACCAGCCGGTGGTCCCAGAACCCGTTCGTCCCGTACCCCAGCCTCAGCTGCTCGCTCATGTCACCGACACCGCCCTCGCCGCCCGCGCGGTCACCGGTGCCCCGGCGGCCAACGCGCACGCGGTGCCCACCGCCCCGTACCGGGAGAGCAGCGCCGCCTGGAGCGGGATCATCCCCCGGATGCCGGTCCCGGTCGCCGCGCGCGCGTGGTCCGCGCTGGGTTCGGCCAACGCCCGGGCCTGGGCCGTTCCCACGGTGGCCGCGAACGAGCCAGCGAAGGCCCCGGCCGCCAGCTCGGCCAGCGAACCCCGCACCGTGGCGGGAGCCGTGCGCGCCGGGTAAGCCGCCACTGCGGCCCCGGCCAGGGTGCAGGCCAACGCCCCGGCGGCCACCTCCGGTCGGGTGCCGTGGACCTCGCCCCGGCTCAACGTCGTCACCCCGTAGGTGTGGACGGCCATGGCGGCCGCGGGCAGCGCGGCCGCGCCGGTCCGGTCACCGGCACCGAGCAGCACGTCCAGCCCCCGGTTGACGGCCATGCCCAGCGGGGCCAGGGGCGTGGGCTTGAGGACGAGGTCGTAGGTCCACACGGTGGTGGCCAGGGCGGTGGCCACCAGAGCGGAGCGGCCGCCCCCGGCCAACGCGGCGATCCCCACCCCGGCAGCCGTGAGCCCGGTCGCCACGGACAGGGCCTCGCCCGGGGTGACCTCGCCTGAGGGCAACGGGCGTTCGGGGCGCTCGACCGCGTCCAGGTCGCGGTCCGCGTAGTCGTTGAGCGCCATCCCGGCCCAGTACAGGCACACCGAGGCCGCGGGGAGGGCCCACGTGCCGGGCCGGTCCAACCGGCCCGCGGCGGCCGCGCCGGTGAGGGAGTCGCCGAGCACGGTCAACGCGGCGGGCAGGCGCACCAACCGGGCCAGGGCTCTCAGCTTCCGGCTCATCCGCGCCCCGTCCCCTCGGCGGCGCACCAGGCGGTGAGCGCCTCCCACTGCGCCACCAGCCCGTGCACGTCGCTCCCAGCTGGGTCCTTGAAGAAGAAGCCCAGCTCCGGGACCGGTCCGGACCGGCCGGTCCGGTGGGCGTGGGCGGCCAACCGGGCCAGGTCCAGGACCAGGGGCGCCGCCAGCGCCGAGTCGTAGCCGGACCAGGTGAACTGCAAGCTCATCCGGGTTCCCAGGAAGCCCTCGAAGGACACGTGGTCCCAGGCGGTCTTCGCGTCACCCAGGTCGGGCACGTAGTCGATGTGCAGGGGCCCGTCCACCGGGTGCCCCAGCAGGTGCTCCAGCCCCCGGGCCTTCGAGGCGGTCTTGTTCTCGTTGCTGGCGGGGTCGGCGAGGGTCGAGACGTCGCCACCGCCCAGGAGGTTCATGGAGGACCACGAGCGCACGCGCAGCGCCCGGGCCGCGAACATCGGCGCGAGCACGCTCTTGACCAGGGTCTCCCCGGTCTTGCCGTCCGAGCCCGCCCAAGGCAGACCCAGTTCCCGTGCCAGGGCCGCCAGCGCGGGCGGACGCGGCCCCGCGTTCGGGGTGAACTCCACGAAGGAGCACCCCGCCCGCAGGGCCGCGTAGGCGTACACCGAGCTGGCCGGGATCCGGGCGGTTCCCGCGTCCAGGGCCGCTTCCAGCAGTTCGGGTTCGTCCAGCTCGGGAACCCGCTCCGGGGCGGGCTCCGTGCTGGACAGGTCCACGACCACCACGCGCTCCACCGCCTCGCCTTCGGCGAACGCGCGCAGGTCCTGTTCCAGACGGTCCACATGACACCGGGCGAACCCCTCGGGGCGGGGCTCCACGCCCCGGCGGACGCGCCGGTCCACCGCGTCGAGCTCCTCGGCGAAGGCCTCGGGCAGGTGCGGCGGAATCACACCCGACCTGGCCAGCGGCTCCGCGCTCTTGGACAGGTGGGTGTCCGAGAGGTCGTGGCCGCCGAAGACCAGGTCACCGAGGCCGGGCAGGCCCGCGTCGGCGAACTCGGGGCGTTCGGTCACACACCCCGTCCGCTCGGCGGCGCCCGCCCGCACTGCCAGCGCGCCCAGGACGGCCGTGGTGGCGACCGACCCGCGCGCCCCGACCAACCACACTCCGATGCGTGTCATGTGCTCCCCTGCTGGTTGTCGTGCTGGTGCTGCTGGAGGCCCCGGCTCAGTGGCCGTCGTGGGCGGGCGGCGGCCCGTCCCCGGTCGCGCCGTCGCCGTCCTCGGCCTCGTCGGGCTGGAGGGCGCCGCTGCCCGGTTCGGAGGGCAGGTACAGGTGGATGTGGCCGTGCCCGGCGTCGATGCTGACCATGTCGAGCTGGGTGGCCGCCACCGACCAGGCCGTCACGGCCTGGTCGCGCAGGTCGGCGGCCAGTTCCAGAAGCTCGGTCTGCTGGTCCCCGTCGGACTGGGAGGCGGCCTGGTAGGCGCTCACCGCCGAACCGAGCAGGTCCACGGAGCCGTCGAGTCCGGCGAGGGTGACGTTGAAGTCGGTCTGGCCGGAGTCGCCGAGGTCGAAGTGGGCCCCGGCGTCCCGGATCGTGCCGAGCCAGGCGTCGATCTCCTCGCCGGCCGGGAAGTCGTCAGAGGGTGCGGAGCCGTCGGCGGGCAGGACCCCGTTGAGGGACTCCAGCGCCGGGACCAGCTCCTCGTGGGCGGCCCTGGTGTGGCCGATCAGGCTGGACACCTGGTCCACGTGGCGGGCGTCGGCGGAGGCCTCCAGCTCGGCCACCCGGGCCGGGTCCGGGGAGACCTGGTCGTCCCCGCCTCCGAAGAAGAGCACCACCGCGGCGACAACGGCGCCGACCAGCAGCACTGAGCCGCCGGTCAGCCACCAGGTGGTGGGATTGGAGTTCGCGGAGTGGACCCCCGCGGTCCGGTCCGGGGCGGTCTGGCCGCTCTCCGGGTCGGGGGACTTCCCCTGCTTGGTGCTCAAGGGGTCGGTGCTCACGGGCACCTCCTGTCAGGTTGACACTGGCCGGGTGACGGGCGGCGCGTGCCGTGCGAACGACGCCGCGGGGGTGTGGCGGGGCCGGGGGACGGCCCCGCCACGGTTCGTCGGGCTACTGCTGATCCGGGACTACTCGGGTACTGCGGTCAGGTGTTCGAGGCCGTCGGCCAGGCGTCCCAGCTCCTCTCGGGTCCCGGGGTCGGCCACGGTCTCGGCGGTCGTCCGGAACCGGTCGAGTGAGCGTCCGGCCTGCGCGGGCCGGCCCACGCTCACGTTGTGCTCGGCCAGCTCCAGCTGGCGGGTGAGCCGGGTGGCCTCGGAGGCGGTCAGAGCGCCCGCCTCGGCCAGTTCCCCGACCCGTTCGTGGACCTCGGCGAACGTGAACGTCTCCGTCTCGTCCTCCAGGTCGGTGACCTGCACGTCGCGGAACCACACGAGGTCGTTCGCGCCGTGGTTCTGGATCCCGACGTGCCCGGCCGAGAGGTCGCGGGCGGGGTCGGTGCTCTCGAACTCGTTCACCAGCTCGCCGTTGATCCACACGCGGATCATCGGGTCGTCGACCTCGATCTCCATCGTGTTCCACTCGCCCACGACCTCCGGGTGGGAGGTGGCCGCCTGGAAGGTGTAGATGGCCCCGGTCTGGGTGAGGGGGTCGCCCTCGGGGGCGCCGTACGGGTCGATCTGGATCTCGTAGCCCTCGTTGACCGCGACCCACGGGTCGTCGCCCGGGTCCGGGAAGCCGACGAAGACACCGGAGTTGTCGGACTCCTCGTGGGTGAGGTAGTCCAGCTTGAGCCGGTAGGAGCCGAGCTCGTTCTCGTGCCAGAGCAGGCCCATCCCGCCCTCGGTCTGGAGGACGCACCCGTCACCGTCGTCGACGATCTCGAAGCCGCCCGGACCGGCCATGTTCCAGCCGTCCAGGGACTCCCCGTCCCACAGGGCGCGGTAGCCGTCGTCGAGGTTGGGCGGCGCGCACTCCACGGGGGAGGGCTCGTCGCCGACCGTGATGGTGTGGGTGGCGGAGGCGCCGGTGCGGCCCTCGCCGTCCGTGGCCACCGCGCTGACCGCGTACTCGCCGTCGGGGACGTCGGACCAGGTGGCCTCGTAGGGGCCCTCGGTCACCGTGGCGACCGCCTGCCCGTCCACGAGGAACTCCACTTCCTCGATCCCGGCGTCACCGTGGTCGGTGACGTCGGCCGCGAGCGGGACGTCCTCGCCCGACCCGAAGGTCGCGCCGTCGTCCGGGCTGGTCAGCTCGGTCTCCGGCCCGTCCCCGTGGCCGCCGTCGTGGTCCGCGTTCACGTCGAAGTAGTTGACGTTGAACAGCGCCTCGTCCCCGGCTCCGTCGTTGACGAAGACCAGGTGGAGGTCGATCGTGCCGCCGGGGTCGGTGACGTCCTCCATCGTGACGTCGGTCCACTCCTGCCAGCCGCCGGTGGGCTCGACGTCGACCGAGCCGACCAGTTCGCCGTCGGGGGAGTCGGCGCGGGCCTCGATGGTGCCGCCCGCCCCTTCCGAGGCCACACGGAAGCCGATCTGCTCGACCCCGTGGAGGTTCACCGGGTCGTAGGCGACCCAGCTGCCGTGGTGGATGCCACCGAGGTTGCGCAGGCCCCCGTTGGGGTCCTCCGTGGCGTCGGTGACCACTCCCTCGCTGCCGGTGAAGTACTGCGCCTGCATCCGCGACGGGTTGAGCTTGATCCCGTCGCTGCCGGTCAGGGACGGGACGCCGTCCCCGCCATGGTCGGTGTACTCGGCCTGGAGGACCCAGAAGATGTTCATGTCGTGGCCGTGACCGCCGTCGGTCCCGGTGACGCTCACACCCTCACAGCCCTCGTACTGGGTCCAGGGGTGGGCATGGGTGTCGTGGCCCAGCGAAGAGGTGACGTCCACCTCGCCGCAGTCGATCCCGTCGCCGATCGACCCGTCCTCGGCGTCCTCCACGGTCACGTCGAACGGGATCTCGTCGCCCCAGTCGAAGAACTGGCCGTCCCGGGGCGTGTCGAAGGCGACCTTGGGCGCGGTGTTGCCCGCGGTGATCGTCACCGTGGCCGTGCCCGTGCGCTCCTCGGTGTCGGTCAGGGTGAGGCTGACGTTGTACCGGCCGGTCTCCTCGAAGGTGTGCGTGGGCGCGGGGTCGGTCGAGGTCGTGCCGTCCCCGAAGTTCCACGCGTAGTCGAAGGCCAGGCCTCCGGGGTGGAAGGAGTTCTCACCGGAGAACTCCACGGTCAGCGGCGCGGGGCCGGAGGTGGTGCTGCTGCTGATCCGGGCCACCGGGCTGTTGCCCGACCCGGAGTAGTCGATGCGGGAGATCGCCGAGTCCTCGGCCCCGCCGAACCAGCCGGAACCGTACTCCAGCACGTACAGGGCGCCGTCCGGGCCGAACTCCATGTCCATGGGGTTGGCCAGGTCGATGTCCGGGACGGTCTCGGTGATGTCGAGGACACCGCCCTCGTCGTCCAGGTGCACCTGCTTGATCCACTGGCGGCTCCACTCGTACAGCAGCGGGACGCCGTCGTAGTACTCGGGCCACTTGTTGTCCGACTCCAGCTCCGGGTCGAAGCTGTACGCCGGTCCGCCCATCGGGGCGCCGCCGCCGGTGCCCAGGTGCGGGAACTCCTCGGACTCGTCGTAGCCGTACCAGATCGCCGCCGGAGTGACCGGGGGCAGCTCCGTCAGGCCGGTGTTGCGCGGCGACTCGTTGACCGGGGCGTCGCAGTCGAACGGCTCCCCGGAGGTGCCGGATCCGAAGTCGTACTTGTTATAGGCGGAGTTGTTCCCGATGCAGTACGGCCAGCCGATGTTGACCGGCTCCGTGATGTGGTGCCAGGTGACCGTGTTCTCCGGGCCGCGCTCGGGGTCGGCCACGGGGGAGTCCGGTCCGTAGTCGGCCAGGTAGACGCTGCCGTCGTTCTGGTCCACGGAGAACCGGAACGGGTTGCGCAGACCCATGGCGAGGATCTCGGGACGGGTCAGGTCGGCGTCGGAGGTCTCCGGCGGGAACAGGTTCCCCTCGGGGATCTCGTAGCCGCCGTCCTCGTCGACCGCGATGCGGATCAGCTTGCCGCGCAGGTCGTTGGTGTTGGCCGAGCCGCGCTGGGCGTCGAAGGCCGGGTTACGGCTCTCCCGCTCGTCGTGCGGGCTGAACCCGTCCGAACCGAAGGCGCTGGTGTCGTCGCCGGTGGAGATCAGGAGGTTGCCGTCCGGGTCGAAGTCGATGTCGCCGCCGACGTGGCAGCACATGCCGCGGGTGGCCTCGACCTCCAGGATCACCTGCTCGCTCTCCAGGTCCAGGGACGGTTCGTCACCGTCCACGAACTGGAAGCGGGAGAGGTTGTTGTGCGCCTCGAAGGGCTCGAAGTCCTCCGGTGAGCCGTTCTCCGGTGCCGCACCCGAGGGGACGCCGTCGATCACGGGGGCGTAGTACAGGTACACCCACCCGTTCTCCTCGAAGTCCGGGTCGAGCGCGATGCCCTGGAGCCCGTCCTCGTCGTGGTCGTAGACGGGCACGTCCGCGAGCGCGTTGGTGCTGTAGGTCTCGGGGGACCACATGGACACCTGGCCGTTGCGGGAGGTGTGCATGATCCGGCCGTCCGGGAGCACCGCCATGCCCATGGGCTCGCCGACGTTCTCCTCGCCCTGGGCGAGCGTGACCTTCTCGAAGTTGTCCCACTGGGTGGCGCCGCAGTCGCCCTCGACCTGTCCGGCGGCCCACTCGAGGCCTCCGAGGAGGTGGGCGGTGAACTCCGGCTCCGAGTACGACTCGACGGTGTGGCCGCCGCCGGTGTACCAGGATCTGCCGCCGTCGTACACCTGACACCAGGCGATCGGGTGGTCGAAGCCCATCTGCCCGGCGGGGTCGACGACGTCCTCGTAGGAGGCCTCGTTCAGGCCCGCCAGGACGTGGACGTCACCGCGCGGGCTGACGTCGTAGTCGTACCACTCGTCGTGCCGGTCCCAGCTGGCCGGGAGCATGGAGGTGGAGGGGTGGGTGCGGTCGTTGACCATCACCTCGGCGTCCTGGGTGCCGGGCGGGTGGCTGGCGAAGTACGCCCCGACCAGGTCGCCGTACCACCCCCAGTCGTAGTGGGTGTCGGAGGCGGAGTGGACGCCGACGTAGCCGCCGCCGCCCTGCACGTACTCCTCGAACGCGGCCTGCTGGGTCTCGTCCAGGACGTCGCCGGTGGTGGAGAGCCAGATGACCGCGTCGAAGCGGGCCAGGTCCTCCGGGTTGAAGATGTCGGAGTCCTCGGAGTGCTCGGTCTCGAAGCCGTGCTCCTCGGCGAGCGCCTCGTAGAGGGCGACGCCGTAGGGGATGGAATCGTGCCGGAAGCCGGTGGTCTTGGAGAAGATGAGCGCGGTGAACGGGTCCTGTTCGTCCGCGTCGGCTTGGGCCGGGACCGACGTCAGCCCGAGGGCCAACGCGACGCTCGCCGTAAGGGCGCCCAGCGTTCGTAGGGATCTTCTGATCACGGGAAACCTCACCTGGGGGTGGGGGGTCGATGAGTCCGTGCGGCGTGCCGGCGCCGACGGCAGGGACGGTGGCCGCGTTCGCGTGCACGGCGGGGGGCCGTGCGGCGGGTGCGAACCGTCGGGGAGTACCTGCTATCGCGTTCGGAAGCGGGGGGTGGCCGCCTCATCGGTGTGATCAGGTCACGGAGGCTCCTTTCGTCGGGGGCAGGGACGAGCGTGGGCAGGACGGACGGCTCGCCGCGTTCGCGTGCGCGGCGGGGGGCGCCGCACGGACGCGACCGTGGCGATGTCTGCATTGTCCGTCGTGGCGGTCACGATGAACAGGGGCTCTGAGTGACCTGTTGAGGCCCCTGGGTTCACGTTCCGTAACAGTTCCAGGTGAACGGCACCGAGGGCGTATCGGCTATTCGTACAAACCTGGACGAGGCCGACCCTTGGGGCGGCCATCAGTGCCCCGTCCGGGACTCGACCGGGGGCACGTCGACCCAGCGGCGTTCCCGGGCCGACTCCAACACCGCCTCGGCGAGCACGGCTGCCCGAAGACCGTCCGCGAAGACGGGAAGACCCTCGGGTTCCCCGCCCGCCACGGCGGAGCCGGTGTCCTTGACCAGGGCGTTGAAGCAGTCCTGGTAGCCCTGGGGGTGGCCCACCGGAAGGGTGACCAGACGGGCGGCGTCCGGGCTGAGATCGGGGTCGTCACGGGAGATGATCGCGGTGCGGTCGCGCCCGCCCGCCCAGAGGGTCTCGGGCCGTTCCTGGTCGAAGCGGAGCGACCCCTCGGTGCCGGAGACCTCGAGCACGAGCTGGTTCTTGCGGCCGGGGGAGACCTGGCTGATCACGGCGTTGCCGACGGCTCCGCCCGCTGTGGAGAACTGGAAGGTCACCAGGTCCTCCGTAGTGACCGCGCGGCCTCCTCCCTCGCCCCGGTGCTCGTTGAAACGGGAGGTCTGGGCGCTGACGGCGGTGATGCGGTCGCCGGTGACGAACTCCAGCATGTCGCACCAGTGGGAGCCGATGTCGCCGAAGGCCCGGGAGGGGCCGCCGATCTCCGGGTCCACCCGCCAGTTGTCCTCCTGGGGGTAGAGGAGCCAGTCCTGGAGGTAGCCGCCGTGGGCGAGTCCGACCCGGCCGACGGCGCCCGCGGCCACCTGGGCGCGGGCCTCGCGGGCCATGGGGTGGAAGCGGTAGACGAAGGGGACGACGGCCACGCGGTCGGCCTCGTGCGCGGCCTGCGTGAGGCTGCGGGCCGTCTCGGCATCGGTGGCCAGGGGCTTCTCGCAGACCACGTGTTTTCCGGCTGCGAGGGCCGCCCGGCTGAGGGGGGCGTGCAGGTGGTTGGGGGTGCACACGTGCACCACGTCGACGTCGGATCGGTGGATGAGTTTGAGGGCGTCGGCGTGGGCTCGGGGGAGGCCGTGCGCGGCGCGGAAGTCCTCGGCTTTGCCGGGGGAGGATCCGGCCACCCCGACGACCTCGCCGCCTGAGGCGCGGACGGCGTGGGTGTGGACGCGTCCCATGAAGCCGGTGCCGATCACCGCTGCTCGATAGGCCGAGGGGGCTGTCAGTCCGGGCGTTGGCGAATCACCCAGACCTGTGACTTTTTTCACTGACATGTCCGAGACGTTACGTCTGACTTATGTCGAAGGTCAAGCATAAGTTGCCGGTTGTGGACAAAATAGATGGATGACGGCCACTCAATAGATCCTGTGCTTCACTGGTCCCATGACGGAAGACGCGCTGACAGCCCCGGGGGGACCGGGGGCGACACCTCTGCGAGCCCCGGCCGCCACAGCCGCGCCCGGTGCCGGGACCCTGCTCCGGCTGCTGCGCGACGGTCGCCCACGCACTCGCTCCGAACTGGCCGCCGTCACCGGCCTGGCCCGTTCCACGGTCACCCAGCGCGTGGACGCGCTCCTGGCCAGCGGACTCATCGGCCCGGCGGGGGAGGCCGTCTCCACCGGAGGACGGCCGCCGACGACCTTCTCGTTCCGCCCCGACGCGCGCGTCGTGCTCGCCGCGGACCTGGGCGCCACCCACGCCCGGCTCGCCCTCACCGACATGTCGGGGACCGTGCTCGCGGAGGACCGCGCCGACATCGACATCGCGCTGGGCCCCGAACCCGTCCTGGACTGGGTGCTGGACCACGGCCTGTCCATGCTGGAGTCGGCCGGACGCGCGACCGAGGACCTGCTCGGCGTCGGCGTGGGTCTGCCCGGCCCCGTGCAGCACTCCACGGGACGCGCGGTCAACCCGCCCATCATGCCCGGCTGGGACGGCTTCGACGTGTCCGGCCACGTGCGCGGCCGCATCGACCGGCCCGTGCTGGTGGACAACGACGTCAACATCATGGCCATCGGCGAACACCATGTCGCCTGGCCCGGCGCCAGCCACCTGCTGTTCGTGAAGGTGGCCACGGGCATCGGCTGCGGGATCGTCAGCGAGGGCAGCGTCTACCGGGGCGCCCAGGGAGCCGCCGGGGACATGGGGCACATCCACGTGCCCAACGGCGCCGACCGGCCGTGCCGCTGCGGCAACACCGGCTGCCTGGAGGCGGTGGCCAGCGGACACGCGATCGCCGAGACCCTCACCGCGGAGGGGGTCCCCGCCTCGGGAGCCCGCGATGTGGTGGAGCTGTCCCGCAACGGGTCCGTCCCGGCGCTGCGCGCCCTGCGCCAGGCCGGTCGCGACGTCGGCGAGGTCCTGGCCGCCTCGGTCAACATGTTCAACCCGTCGGTGATCGTCATCGGTGGCGCGCTCGCCACGGCCGGGGACCACCTGCTCGCGGGGGTGCGCGAGGTCATCTACCAGCGCTCGCTGCCGCTGGCCACGGAGAACCTCAGCATCGCCTCGTCGAAGGCCGGGGAGAGCGCGGGCGTGATCGGCGCAGCGGTCATGGTCATCGAGCACTGCCTGAGCCCCGAACACGCCGAGTCCCTCGTCATGGGCGCCTGACGGGGCGGGGCCTCACAGACCCCGCCTCCACGGATCAGGATCGTGTGAACGGAGCCCGCCACCACCAGTGCCCCTCGGGCACGCCTGTGGGTACCGCTTCGGGAACGGCGCCCCCGGCCTGGGGCAGCCCCTGTCGAAGCTCCTCGTCGACGTCGTCGATGTCCTCCGGCTTGACCACGGCGAACGTCACCGCGCCCAGGAAGCCCTCGAACAGGTTCTCCAGCATGGAGCGGTACAGGCAGGCCGCGTACCACTCGGGGCCGGAGGCCAGCTGTTCAGCCTTGGCCAGCGTCCTGCGGATCTCGCCGCCGCGCACCCCGGCACGCTCCGCGACCGAGAGGCGTTGCTCCTGCGTGCCGACGAGGTCGGGCGAACCGATCCGGGCTCCCCAGAGCAGCAACAACGACTGGTCGAGGGGCACATCCGAATCGGCGAGGTCGACCCGGGCGCGTTCCAGCAACTCTTCCGGCTTGCCGGTGAAGGCGTGCACGGGTTTCGACGGGGAGGCGGGCCAGCCGTGCTCAGCCAGGTAGGCCGTGCCGTCGCCCATGATCCGCACGCGGGTCGCCAGCGTGACCGTTGCCAGAGGGGTCAACGGTGCCTGGCGCTCGAAGAGCAGGTTCAGAGTCCCGTCGATCACCCCTTCTGACCTGGGCCTGCCCCGGCGTACGGTCTCGGAGGCCGAAGCGTGGTACGCGGGGATCGGGTTGCCGCGTTCCTCCGGGGGGAGTTCTTCCAAACGCCGCATGACGTGGGTCGCGGCGTCGATGGGAGAACCGAAACCGAGCACGTCGGCGGATGCGCGCAGAGCTCCCACCACGGCCTTGGGCCCGGCGCTCGGGTCGACTCGCACGCCGGCCCTGCCAAGGGCGTTCACTTCGGCGAGATCCCGCTGGAGCCGCTTCTCCACCGGGGAGCTGTTGTCGGTCATCAGGAGTCCCAGTCGTCGTCGTAGTAGTCGTTGATCTTGGCGTTGATCTCTTCCTCGCTCCAGTCATCGCGGGTGGGTACGCGCCACCACCAGTGCGAATCCGGCACCCACCAAGGGATGTCCTTGGGCCGGATCGGCACGATGTCGTCGGCGTTCGAGGTGAAGAGAGCGTCGACCACGTCCAGCTTGTCGGAGTCGGCCGGATGCATGAGGTCGGCGAAGGGGACGAAGTCATCGATGAGGATCTGGATCTTCGACCGGTAGTAGCACGCGTTCGGGAAGCCCTCTCCTGTGATGCGCAGGGTGTACATGCGACAGATTCCGTAAAGAGTGGAGAAGCCGTGCCGGTTCCCGTCCTTCCTGAGGAGCCTTGCCGCCTCCCTCGTGAAGTTCGGAGACCACGTGCGGTTGTGGCGCTGATTGCCCACCCACAGGGACATGATATCTCCCATGATTCTGGCAAAGTTCTTCGCAGTGCTTGGGGGGACATCGTCCGCGTTCTTCTGGAGAACTCCGAGGACCGCCTGCTCTCCGGGGCTAACCCAGTTCATGGCCTTCTGGCTCCGATTTGCTGTGCGTGGTCAGAGCCCGGGTGTCTCCAGTCTTCTTGACGAAGAGGGCGGCAAAGATTCTGTTGTGTTGTGGGGTGCCGTCCTTGGGAATTTTACCCTGGCCCGGAGGGAGATTCCTGGTGAAGGAAGCATTGACGTTATTCTCGCCGCGCTTGAAGTTGGTCAGTTCTCCTTCTTTGATGGTCTTTTCCAGGCCGTTGAGGTAGGCCTCGACTGGATGCAGGCCATCGCGTTCCTCGGGGGGAAGTTCCATATAGTGCTTCCGGGCATGGTAGGCCGTTGAGGTGTCCGGGCCCATTCCGATCAGCGCGGCCTGCTTTCGAAGGGAAGCGACGATTTCGTCATTGCTTAACGTGATGTCGACAGATGCGCGTGTGCTGCCCCTTTTCTCGTTCAGCTTTTGGATGTCGGACTTGAGCGTCTGGCGTATGTCTTCTTCCGCATGGATGATCTGATTAGTTGCCTCCTTGAGCTGCTCCATCTCGGAGAAATGGTGAAACTTCTCCTCGACGTCTTCCAGTGTGGCATCGTAAAAGGCTTTGAAGTACTCGTATCTGTAGGCACACTCGTTGAAGTCAGGTGCCTTCTCCAGGGCGAACTCCAGGGCCTTGGCCATCGCAGGTTTCACGGCGTCGGCTTCCGGGCCAGTCGAGCCCATTTCAGGGAAGTCGTTTCTCACGACCGCAGCCGAAAGGCGTTGCCATGGTCGCTTTATGGGATTTGTGTTCCCTCTCGTTCTGGATATGTCTTCCTCGCTCATGCCTGACCATTTCAGCGCCTCTGCGAGTTTCTCGGCATTGATTTCCTGAGGTGTCGGATCGCCAGGTGATTGAGGGATTGGTGATTTCGAGTTCATGGGTCTCCGATCGGGGGTGGACCGGTGGGGGAAATTTTCGCTGGGGTTTGGGGTGGCGGCTTCGGCAAAGCTGCGTGAAGAGTCATTCCTGCATGCGGATGAAAATCTCCGCTCTTGTGTTCCTTCTTTGGCTGGTTTTGGGACAGTGCTCAGTTGCTCTGATGTTGGAAGCTCTCGAGGTTTCCATGCAGGGTGGGGTCGGTGTTAGCGGTAGGTGTCCTCAGGAAATTCCTCGTCATCAGCGTAGAAGTCACTGAGAGAGTAGTCGTGAATCTTTTCGTCGATTTCCTGCTGGCTCATGTCGAGTCGTGTGGGGGTGCGCCACCACCAGTGGGATTCGGGAACCCACCAGGGGATCTGCTCGGGTGGGATGGGTGCGATGTCGTGGGCGTCCTCGACAAAAAGCATGTCGACCTTTTTCAAAGCTCCGGAGTCGGCCGGGTGCATGAGGTCGCTGAAAGGAACGAAGTCGTCGGTGAGGATTTGGATCCTGCTCCGGAGGTAGCAGGCCCTCTGGAAACCGTCTCCCCTTCTGCGCCTGGAGTACTTCTTGCAGGTGTTGAAGTAGAAGGAGAATCCGTGACGATTTCCCGTCTTCCTCAGTAGCCTGGCAGTCTCCTTCACGAATTCCGGGGGCCACGCGCGGTCGTTGCGGCGGTGGTCCGCCCACAGGTGGATGATTCCCTCGACGATCTCGGGGAAGTTCCTGGCGCTGGCCGGGGGGGCTTCCTCCGCGTTAGTCCGGAGGAGTTCTAGTACCGCCTGCTCCTCGGGGCTGAACTGGTCCATGGTCCTGGTTACTCCGGTGTGTCGAGTGGTGAGTGAAGACGGTGCCTGAGGGTTTAGCCAGGCTGGTGGGGGATCGTAGTGAAGGCTGGCATGTCAGGGAGGCCCCGCAGGGCAGCCTGGTCTATTCCACCTGGAACGTCACGGGGTTTCCCAGTCCTCGACGTAGTAGTCGTAGAGTTTTTCGTCGATCTCCCGCTGGGTCCAGTCGTGGCGGGTAGGGGCGCGCCACCACCAATGAGATTCTGGGACCCAGGAGGGGGCCTCCCCCGGATCCAGGGGAACGATGTCGTCGACACTTTCCCTGATCACGTCGTCGAGTATGTCCAGGGAGTCCACGTCCTCCGGGTGGACAAGGTCGGCGTAGGGTACGAACTCGTCGATGATGATCTGGATCTCGCTGCGCAGGAAGCAGAAGGTGCTGAACCCGTCTCCCCTGCACCGCAGGCCGTAGATCTCGCACTCACCCTCGTGGACAAGGAACCCGTGCCTGTTGCCGGGTGTCCTCATCAGCTCGGAGAAGCGTTTCTGGAAACCCTGCGACCACACGGGGTCGTTCCGGCGCTGGTACGCCCACAGGTTCGAGGTGTCCTCGGCGATCCTCGCGAAGGCCGTTCGCACCTTGTGTCCGCGAGTCGCCCCGGTGTTGCCTTTGAGGAGCGCGAGAAGGGCCCTCTCCCCGTCAGTGAACTCCTCGATGGTCTCCAGCCCCTCCCGTGACGGACGATTCGAACGGTTCGACGCGGGGGCGCGTCGGCTGGTTCGACGAGGCCGCGCACTGCGAATCCTGGCACGCGAAGGGGGCGGGGCCCTCTCGGGTCCCCGCCCCCGGTGGTGTCGCGTTCTCCGTCAGTCGTCGCGCGTGCCGTGACGGGCACGGTCCTCCTCCGCCCGCTGGGCCTCCGCGCGGCCGCGAGCGGCGTCGTAGTCGGCGTCCTCCTCCATCGCGCGGTAGCGCGTGGGGTCGTACTCCCGCTGTCCGACGTCGGGCAGGACGCCCTCGTGCCTCAGGGCCGGGCCCTCGTCACTCCTGGCCTGCCGGGGAACCCGGCTGACGACCGCGGTCCGCCCCACGCCGCGCAGCAGCGAGGCGATGGCGATACCGCAGACCAGGTTGATCAGGCCCGTGGCGATCTGGCTGGAGATCTCGGCGCCCTGCGTGAAGGGCGTGACGGCCGCGATGGCCGTGGCCAGACCGACGATCCAGCCGAAGAACGAGAGCGCCCGGGGTGCGGACAGCAGCAACAGGTGCAGCAGCGCGGTCGCCAGCAGGGCGACCACCCCCGCCAGGAGCGCGTAACCGACCGTTCCGGCATCCCCGAGGTGTCCGGCCTCCTCCGGTGCGAGCACCGGAATGCCGAAGATCCCGCGAACCACCAGGGTCCCCGCGAAGATGACCAGTGCGGCGACCACCGCGGTGGCCAGTCCGCCGGACCAGAGCCGGGTCACGTTGACGGCTCGTTCACTTCCCATTTCGTTCATACCGATATCCCCAAAATAGGGCTCGAACTCGGTCGTAGGCCACATACCCGCAGCTCCGCAGCGGTAACCCACGCGTGGAACACTGTGGTCATGGCTCCTTTCGCGCACGCTCGCGTCGATCTCGACGCGATCGCCTCCAACGCCCGGCTGCTCAGCGAACTGGCCGGGGGGACGCCCCTCATGGGGGTGGTCAAGGCCGACGGCTACGGCCACGGGATCCTGCCCGCCGCGCGTGCGCTGATCGCGGGCGGTGCCTCCTGGTTGGGGACCGCGCTCATCAAGGAGGGCCTGGAGCTGCGCGAGGCGGGCATCACCGTGCCCGTGATGTCCTGGATCATCCCGCCGGGGGAGCCCGTCGGTGAGGCGATCGAGGCCGACATCGACCTCGGGATCAGCAACCGCGCGGTCCTGGACACCGTGGTCTCCGAGGCCCGCCGCCTGGGCCGGGTCGCGCGGGTCCAGCTCAAGGCGGACACCGGCCTGAACCGGGGCGGCGTGACCCGGCGCGAGTGGGCGTCCGTGGTCGAGGCGGCCGCGCGCGCGGAGGAGGAGGGCGCCGTCCGGGTCACCGGTGTGTGGTCGCACTTCGCCTGCGCGGACGAGCCCGGCCACCCGTCGATCCAGGCGCAGCTGGACGTCTTCCACGAGGCCCTCATGGTGGCGGACAAGGCGGGCCTGACCCCGGAGGTCCGGCACATCTCCAACTCGGCCGCGCTGCTCACTCTGCCCGAGGCCAGGTTCGATCTCGTGCGGGCCGGAATCGCGAGTTATGGTCTCAGCCCGATTCCGGGTTTCGGTGTGCCCGGATTGCGTCCCGCGATGACCTTCGAGTCGAGCGTCGCGCTCACCAAGCGCGTCCCCGAAGGCAGCGGGGTCTCCTACGGACACCGTTACGTCACCAAGGACGAGACCACCCTGGCCCTGGTGCCGCTCGGCTACGCGGACGGCGTGCCCCGCGCGGCCACCAACCGGGGCCCCCTCCTCGTCGGCGGCGCCCGCCGCACCATCGCGGGAACAGTCTGCATGGACCAGTTCGTTGTGGATGTCGGGGACGACCCGGTGGAGGCGGGCGACCTCGCGGTACTGTTCGGCGACCCGAGCGCGGACCCGGCCGTGCCCACCGCGCAGGACTGGGCCGACGTCCTGGACACCATCCCGTACGAGATCATCACGCGGATCGGCGCCAGGGTGCCCCGCGAGTACGCGGGCGGGGCCTGACGCACTCCCCGATATCGGTCACGAACCTTCCCCACCCGGCCTAACCTGGGTGAAGAGGGACCTTCGGCGCGCTCCGACGCTGACCACCACACGGACCTACCTGTGAGAGCGATGACAGACACCACAGCCACCACCGCGTCCCACGTCCACGCGGTCACCGCCGCGACGGACGAGGAGATGCGCGTTCTGGGCCGTGACCTCGCTGCCCTCTCCCGCCCCGGGGACCTGCTGATCCTCTCCGGGCCGCTGGGAGCGGGCAAGACCACCCTCACACAGGGGCTCGGACAGGGCCTGGGCGTGCGAGGGTCGGTCACCTCGCCCACCTTCGTCATCTCCAGAATCCACCCGTCCCTGGTCGGCGGTCCCGCCCTCGTGCACGTGGACGCTTACCGGCTCGGCGGCCCCGACGAGGTCGACGACATCGACCTGGACATGACCCTCCCCGAGTCGGTCACCGTCGTCGAGTGGGGTGAGGGCGTGGCCGAGGGACTGGCCGACGACCGCCTGGAGATCCGGATCGAACGCCACCTTGACGACACCCGCACCGTCCACCTGCGCCCCGTCGGCGCCCGGTGGACCGACATCGACCTCCCCGGCACCGCCGCCGGGAACGGATAGGGCGGAACACCCGTGCTTCTCCTGGCCTTCGACACCGCCACCCCGGCGGTCACCGCCGCCATCGGGGAGACCACCCCCGACGGCTCCTTCCTGCTGCGCGCCAGCGCCAGCTCGGTGGACGCCCGTCGCCACGGCGAACTCCTCGCGCCCACCATCCAGAACCTGCTCGCCGAGGCGGGTCTGGTGCTGGGCGACCTCGACCACATCGCGGTCGGCATGGGCCCCGGTCCCTACACCGGCCTCCGGGTCGGTCTGGCCACCGCCCACGCCCTGGCCGACGCCCTGGACGTCCCCTGCCACGGGGTGACCACACTGGACGCCCTGGCCTTCGCCACCCGGCGTACCGGACCGTTCCTGGGTATGACGGACGCCCGCCGCAAGGAGGTGTTCTGGGCGCGTTACGACGACCACCTCACGCGGGTGGGGGAGGTCCATGTGGACCGGCCCGCCGAGATCGACACCGAGGGCCTGCCGCTGGTCGGCGACGGCGCCCGGATGTACGCCGAGGTGCTGGGCGCCGACCCCGAGGACACCGCAGCCCTGGAACCGCTCCACCCGGACGCCGCCGCGATGGCCGAACTCGCCCTGCTACGCCTGCACCGCGGTGAGAAGCTGCCCGAGCCCACCCCGCTCTACCTGCGCCGTCCCGACGCGGTCGAGCCCGGTGCCCCGAAGAAGGTCCGCCAGTGGGTGAGGTGACCGCGCCGGTGGGACTGCGCCCGATGACCGCCGCCGACGTACCGGCCGTCCTGCAACTGGAACGCGCTCTGTTCCCGCTCGACGCCTGGAGCGAGGGCATGTTCCGCGACGAGCTGGGCGAGGCGTCCACCCGCCACTACGTGGTGGCCGAGGCCGAGTCCGGGATCGTCGGCTACGCCGGGCTGCGGTTCGTCCCGCCCGAGGGGGACGTCCAGACCATGGCCGTCGCGGAGGACACGTGGGGAAGGGGGATCGGTCGGGCCCTGCTCACCGAACTCCTCGACCAGGCCGCCGCCCGGGGCGTCACCCACATGTTCCTGGAGGTGCGCTCGGACAACCCGCGCGCCCAGGACCTCTACACACGTTTCGGCTTCGTGGCGATCGGCGTGCGCCGGGGCTACTACAAGGGGGCGGACGCCATCGTCATGCGCCGCGTCGCGGAGAAGGGGAGCCATGAGTGAGCCGTTGATCCTGGGGATCGAGTCGTCCTGCGACGAGACCGGCGTCGCGCTGGTCCGGGGCTGTGAGCTGCTGGGCGAGTCGGTCGCCTCCAGCGTCGACCAGCACGTGCGGTTCGGCGGCGTGGTGCCCGAGGTGGCCAGCCGCGCCCACCTGGAGGCCATGACCCCGACCGTGCGCCGCGCCCTGGACTCCGCCGGGGTGAAGCTCTCCGACGTGGACGCCGTCGCGGTGACCGCCGGACCCGGCCTGGCCGGTGCGCTCCTGGTGGGCGTCTCCGCCGCCAAGGCCTACGCGATGGCGCTCGGCAAGCCGCTGTACGGGGTCAACCACCTGGTCGGCCACGTCGCCGTGGACCAGCTGGACCACGGACCCCTGCCCAAACCCTCGATCGCCCTCCTGGTCTCCGGGGGCCACACGTCGCTGCTCCTGGTCAACGACCTCGCCACCGACGTGGTCTCGCTCGGCGACACCGTCGACGACGCCGCCGGGGAGGCCTACGACAAGGTCGCCCGGCTGCTGGAGCTGCCCTACCCGGGCGGCCCGCCCATCGACCAGGCCGCCCAGCGGGGCAACCCGAAGGCGATGCGCTTCCCGCGCGGCAAGTGGGGCGACGGGACGTACGACTTCTCCTTCTCCGGGCTGAAGACCGCCGTGGCCCGCCACGTGGAGGACGCCGACCGCCGGGGCGACCCGCTGGTGGTCGCCGACATCGCCGCCGCCTTCCAGGAGTCGGTGGTGGACGTGCTCACCCGCAAGGCCGTCGACGCCTGCGTGGGGCACGGCGTCAGCACCCTGGTGATCAGCGGAGGCGTGGCGGCCAACTCCGCGCTGCGCGCCCTGGCCGGACAGCGCTGCCAGGAGGCGGGGATCGAACTCCGCGTCCCGCGCCCCCGCCTGTGCACGGACAACGGAGCGATGATCGCGGCCCTGGGCGCCGAGGTGGTGGCGGCTGGCCTGCAGCCGTCGGCCCTGGACCTGGCCACCGACACCTCGCTGCCGGTGGAGTCCTCAATGGCCCTGTAGCCGTTCCTTCGAGCCCCTTCGAGCCCCTCCGAGCCCCTCCGAGCCCCGCCGAACCACCGGTCCGGCGGGGCTCGGAGGTCTCCCGGCGTGTTCTGGTCCGCCGCACCCGGTCGGGGCGCCGACCCGGGCCTGTGGTTGGGTGCGGGTATGTTCGCGATCTCGGCAGCACGCATCTCGTTCGACGACCCCCTGTCCGGGCTGGAGGTGGGCGAGCGGCCCGACCCCGAACCCCGCGAGGGGTGGACCACCGTCCGGGTCAGGGCGGCCGCGCTCAACCACCACGACCTCTGGAGCCTGCGCGGGGTCGCGCTGCGCGAGGACCGCCTGCCGATGGTCCTCGGCGGCGACGCCGCGGGCACCGACGAGGACGGCAACGAGGTCATCGTGCACGGGGTGGTCGCCGAACCGCCCATGCCGGGCCGCTCCCCGCGCTTCTCCCTGCTCTCGGAGATCCACGACGGCACCCTCGCGGAGAAGGTGCTCGTCCCCCGGGAGAATCTGGTCCCCAAGCCCCCGGAGCTGTCCTTCGAGGAGGCCGCCTGCCTGCCCACCGCCTGGCTGACCGCCTACAGCATGCTCTTCGGCAAGGCCGACCTGCGGCCCGGCTCCACGGTCCTCGTGCAGGGTGCCGGGGGAGGGGTCTCCGCCGCGCTCATCGCGATGGCCGCGCAGGTCGGGCACCGCGTGTACGTCACCAGCAGGAGCGAGCACAAGCGGGCCCGTGCCCTCGAACTCGGCGCGCACACGGCGCTGCCCTCCGGGGAACGGCTTCCGGAGAAGGTGGACGTGGTCTTCGACTCCGTCGGCCAGGCCACCTGGAAGCACTCGATCCACTCGCTCAAGCCCGGCGGCGCCGTCGTCACCTGCGGGGCGACCAGCGGCGACGCCCCCGCGGCCGAGCTCACCCGGGTCTTCTTCCTCCAGCTTCGGGTGCTCGGCTCCACCATGGGGACCAGGGATGAGCTGGTCGGCCTCACGGAGATGTGCGTGCGCACCGGGCTGCGCCCGGTGATCGACCGGGTGCTGCCGCTCAAGGACGCCCCGGAGGCCTTCCGCGCCCTGGCGGCCGGAGAGCAGTTCGGCAAGATCGTCCTCGTCCCCTAACCCGTTCGGGGGCCGAAGCGGCCCCGAACCATCGGCCACACCGTTTCGTTCGGGCCTCGCTTCCACGGCGGCCGGACACGTCGAGGGGCCCGGGTCGATGATCGCCCCGAGCCCCTCGTTCACACCTACGCCTGTTCAGGCGCCTGGTTACTCGTCGTCGTCCTCGTCGCGGCGGCGCTTCTTCTTGCCGTCGCGGCCCGGGCGCAGGAGCGCCTCGGCCAGGGCGAGCACGGTCTCCTCCAGCGAGGAGAACCGCTTGGTGATGTCGTCGTGCGAGTTCTCGACCGCCTCGGTGACGGTCTCCTCCAGCTCGTGGCGGTCCGGGCGCTGCTTGAGCTCACGGATGACCGGGTCCACCGCCGTGGTGACGTGCGAGTCGATCTCGTCGAGCCTGCCGGAGTGGTCCAGCAGCGGACGCTCCACCAGCTCGGTGAGGCGGCGGTGCAGCTCACTGACCTCAAGGGTCTGCGGCAGCTGGTTGAGGCGCTGGTTGAGCGCCTCCAGGCGGTCGTCGATGGCCTCCATACGGCCGTCGACGCCCTCGAAGTGACCGCTGACGCCCTCGAACTGGCCCTCGACGCCGTTGACCCGGCCGTCGATCCCGTCCAGGCGGCCGTTGAGGCCGTCGAGTCGGCCGTCGACCCGGTCGATCTTGCCCTCGACGCCCTCGAAGCTGCCCTCGAAGTGGCCCTCGAAGGTGTCGAAGCGGTCGGTGAGGCGGCCCAGCTCGTGGTCGACCTTGCCGGTGATCTGCGACAGGTGGTTGTCCACCTTGCCGTTGAGCCCCTCGCGGTGACGGTCCAGCCGCTCGTCGAGCGCGGTCCGGTGGGCGTCGGCCTGGTCGGTCAGCGCCTCGGTCAGCGTCTGGTGCCGGTCCTCGGCCTCCGAGGCCAGCTTGGCGTTGTCCTCCTGGACGAACGTGCGCAGCTCGGCGAGGTCCGCGGCGACCTTGGTGGCGTCCTCGGCGATCCGGGCGGCGAGGGAGTCGGTGCGCTTGGTCAGCGACTCGCGCAGGCCTTCGGCGGTGCTCTCGGCGTGCTCGCGGGTCTCCGTGCGGCCCAGTTCGATCTGCTCGTCGAGCTCCGCCAGGCGCTGGCGCATGTGCGAACGCAGGTCGTTCAGGGACTTCTCGTGGTTCTCCCGCAGCTTGGCGAGCGAACCGGTGACGTCGGCGACGGCGGCGGTGGCCTCGGCGTGGTTCTCCTCGGCCTGGGTGTTGAGGTGCCCCACGCTCTCGGTGACCTTGCCGGTGAGCTCCTCGTGGCGCTTGAGCGACGCGGCGGCGTTGTCCTTGAGCTCCTGGGTGAGGGTGTCGTGGCGCTCGCCGGAGGCCGTGGCCAGGGCGCCCAGCTCCTCGGCGAGGGCGGTGGTGCGCTCGCCCAGTTCGCCGGTGTTCTCCTGGAGCTTGGAGAGCAGCGTCTCGTGCTGTTCGGCGGTGCGCTCCTCGACGAAGCCGCGCAGTTCGGCCGTGCGCTCTTCCATCGAGGAGGTGAGGCCGGTGGTGACGCGCTCGCCGAGCTCGGTGGTGGCGGTCTCCAGGGCCTCGCGGTTCTCCTGACCGGCCGTTTCGAGGGCCTCGCGGCTCTCCTTCACGGCGGTCTCGATGGTCGCGCGGCTCTCGGTGATGGCCTCGGCCAGCTCGTCCCGGCCCTCGGCCAGGGTGGTGCGGACGGTGGCGGTCAGTTCCTCGTGGCGCTCGCCCAGGGTGGTGTCCAGGGCCGTCAGCGAGGCCTCGATCGCCTCGGCGCGGTCGCCGAGGTCGGCCAGAGCCTTGTCGAGGGAGTCCAGACGGGTGCCGACGGTCTCGCCCAGCTCGGTGACGCGCTCGCTGACCTCGGTGACCTGCTCGGCGGTCCGGGTGCCGGTCTCGGCCATGCGCTGGAGCCGGGTCAGGGCGGTGTCCAGGTGTCCGGCCACGCGCTGGGTGTCGGCCCGCAGGGACGACATCTCCGACAGCGGCTTGACCTGTCGGCCGACCACCTCTATGTGCTCGGCGAGGGCCTCGGCCCACTCCGGGGGACGGGCCAGGAAGTCGTCGATCCGACCGTCGACGGAGGTGATCGCCTCGGCGAGCGAGATGAGTTCCCGCTCGCGCAGCTCGCGGAGCAGCCACTCCATGCCCTCGAGACGCTGGCGCATCTCCTCGCTGACCGCGCCCTGGGACTTCTGCTCGGAGACGTGCTCCTGGGCGGCCTGGGAGAGCAGGTCACGCATCCGGTCGGAGACTCCGGCCTGACCTCCCCCATTGAGGAAGTTGTGATTGGTCTGTTCCACCGAGGTGCTCCTTATGGTTCTGGCGCTCCCGTCCGCTTCGCCGCACGGTGGTCGCACGGACGGGTTCTCGATGGTCCCCGGGCGGACGTTGCTCCGCGCCAGTTGAGCCCCAACGTGATTGAAGTGTGACTGTGTGTATACACGGGGGGCGTGGGCCGAGTGCCGACCGAACCGCTGAGCGGATCAAACAGGCACGGCCTTCCGGGAGAACCCATGAGAAGGGAAGTGAATCTGCGGCGCCAGTTTAACGACTTCGCCCCGCGCGACCCCAGGGGTCCACGAAAGATATGGGTGTGGGAGATAACGATATGGTCTGCGTGGCCTGTGCCGAATGTGGCGCGGGCCGCATCGGGAGGTTCGTGCGGCGGTGGTTTCCGCAGCCCCTACGCCGCCCCGGTTTCACGGCACAGCAGGTAGAACGGTTTCTCGCCGATTCTCGTCAGCACCACGGTCACGGATTCCGGTCCGGAGGCGCGAAGGTCGCGCCGGAGTTTCTCGGTGTCCACCGCCGAACCGCGTTTCTTGATCGTTACCGTTCCGGCCTTGTGCGCACGCACCGATGAGCGCAGCCGTTTCAGTGAGAACGGTGAGAACTCCAGCACCTCGAGCACCCGCCACAGCGGTGAGCGCTCGGCCCGGTCCGCGGTGAAGTACGCGATCCGCTCGTCCAGCAGCGCGCCGTCCACCCGGGCCGCAGCCTCCGCCACCAGGTGGGAGCGGACCACGGCAGGGTCCGGGTCGTAGAGGTAGCGCCGCGCGGGGGCGACCGGTGCGGGCCCCAGGTCCGGCTCCTCGTCCAGGTGTGCCACCGCGCCCTCGCTCGCCAGCAGGCCCTCGCGCTCGTGCAGCACCGTCGCGCGCCGTCGCGGCCCACCGGGACCGAAACCCAGACCGCCGAACCACAGCGCGGTCTCCTTCAGTTCGCCGTCCACCGAGATCCACTCGGCCGAGGCGGCAGGGGAGAGGACCTCGTGCGGGATGCCCGGAGCGGCCTTCAGACAGGCCGCCTCCGCGCCCTCGGCCAGCCGGGTGGCCACGTCCCACGGCGGCGAGTACGCGGACGGGTCGAACACCCGGCCCCTGCCGCCGCGCCGGGCCGGGTCGCAGAACAACAGGGGGTGATCGCCCACTCCGACCGCGTTCACGTCACCCTCCCGGACCCGGGCGTACTCCGTGAGCCCCATCGCCTCGATGTTGGCGCGGGCCACCGCCACGGTCAGGGGGTCGGCGTCCACGCCCTCCACCGGCACGCCGTGCTCGGCCAGGGCCAGCAAGTCCGCGCCGATCCCGCAGCACAGGTCGCCCGCGACCGCGTCCCCGCCCATCGAGGAGGGCAGGTGTCGGGCGGTGCGCTCGGCCCGGTACTCGGCCACGGTCCGGCGGGTGGACTGCTCCAGACCGTTCGGGGTGAAGAACATTCGCCCGGCGTTCTCCCCGAATTTGGCCCTGCCCCGCTCCCGCAGGCTTACCTGGGTCATCACAGCGTTGACCAGCTCGGACACCGGGAGTTCGGGGTCGAGCGCGGCCACCCCGGGATCGGTGCGCAGTTTGGAGGCGGTGGCGAGGGGGTCCCTGGCCGCCGCAACGGGGTCGACCCCGCCGAGGACCTCCCGACCCGCGTCGGTGAGCAGCGCCGAGAACGCGGGCACGTGCATGGAACCTCCTGCTGTGGGCACGACGGTGGGGCGGGTCCGCCCTTCGGCCCGAGCCCCCGCCACATTTCCATTCTGGCACTCTCGGGGGTAGAGTGCTAAACGCGACGAGGCCGGTCTGGCACCCGCGACGACAGGCCGCCGCGGTCGCCCCTTTTACGTGGTTGGTCCGTGCTCACGCATGGGCCGACGCCAGATACACCGAGACTTTGAAGGGGGAGGTCACACCGTGTCGACCGCCACCAAGACCGTGCTGAAGCCGCTCGAGGACCGCGTCGTGGTCAGGACCCTGGAGGCTGAGCAGACCACCGCCTCCGGTCTGGTCATCCCGGACACCGCCAAGGAGAAGCCCCAGGAGGGCGAGATCCTGGCCGTGGGTCCCGGTCGCCTCGACGACAACGGCAAGCGTGTCGCCCTCGACGTGAACGTCGGCGACGTCGTCCTCTACAGCAAGTACGGCGGCACCGAGGTCAAGTACGACGGCCAGGAGTACCTGGTTCTCTCCGCCCGCGACCTCCTCGCGGTCGTCGAGAAGTAGCTCTCGGCGCAGAGCCTTCGAACATCCCGCACCGGTCGGCCTCCAAGCCGGGCGGGGCGGGATGTTCTCTTTCGACCCGAACCGTTAGAGGAAGTACTCACACATGCCGAAGATCCTGGAGTTCGAGGACGACGCCCGCCGCGCCCTCGAGCGGGGCGTCGACCGCCTCGCCAACGCCGTCAAGGTGACGCTCGGCCCGCGCGGCCGCAACGTCGTCATCGACAAGAAGTTCGGTGCCCCCACCATCACGAACGACGGCGTGACCGTCGCCCGTGAGATCGAGCTGGACGAGCCCTACGAGAACCTGGGCGCCCAGCTGGTCAAGGAGGTCGCCACCAAGACCAACGACGCCGCCGGTGACGGCACCACCACCGCCACCGTGCTCGCGCAGGCGCTGGTCCGCGAGGGCCTGCGCAGCGTCGCCGCCGGCGCCTCCCCGATGTCCCTCAAGAAGGGCATCGACGCCGCGGCCGTCCGGGTCTCCGAGATCCTGCTCGAGCGCGCCGTGCCGATCAAGGAGCGCGCCGACATCGCCTACGTGGCGACCAACTCCGCTCAGGACGCCCAGATCGGCGACCTCATCGCCGAGGCCTTCGACAAGGTCGGCAAGGACGGCGTCATCACGGTGGAGGAGTCCCCGACCTTCGGTCTGGAGCTCGACTTCACCGAGGGCCTCCAGTTCGACAAGGGCTACATCTCGCCCTACTTCGTCACCGACGGTGACCGTCAGGAGGCCGTCCTCGAGGACGCGCAGATCCTGATCAGCCAGGGCAAGATCGGCAACCTGAACGAGCTGCTGCCGCTGCTCGAGCAGGTCGTCCAGAGCAAGAAGCCGCTGCTGATCATCGCCGAGGACGTCGAGGGCGACGCCCTGGGCGCCCTGGTGCTCAACCGCATGCGCGGCACCCTCAACGTGGCCGCGGTCAAGGCGCCCGGCTTCGGCGAGCGCCGCAAGGCCATGCTCCAGGACATCGCCGTGCTCACCGGCGGCCAGGTCATCTCCGAGGAGGTCGGCCTGTCCCTGGAGAACGCGGACCTGTCCGTGCTGGGCTCGGCCCGCCGCATCACCATCACCAAGGACACCACCACCGTCGTCGACGGCGGCGGCCAGCAGTCCGAGGTGGAGGACCGCGTTCGCCAGATCCGCAAGGAGATCGAGGCGAGCGACTCCGACTGGGACCGCGAGAAGCTCCAGGAGCGCCTGGCCAAGCTCGCGGGCGGCGTGTCCGTGCTGAGTGTCGGCGCGGCCACCGAGGTTGAGCTCAAGGAGAAGAAGCACCGCCTCGAGGACGCCATCTCGGCGACCCGCGCGGCCATCGAGGAGGGCATCGTCGCTGGTGGCGGCGCCTCCCTGGTGCACGCCTCCACGGCTCTGGACGACCTCGGCCTGATCGGCGACGAGGCCACGGGTGCGGCGATCGTCCGTCGCGCGCTGGTCGAGCCCGCCCGGTGGATCGCGGAGAACGCGGGCGCCGAGGGCTACGTGGTCACCCACCGCGTCTCCGAGATGGAGGTCGGTCACGGCTACAACGCCGCCACCGGCACCTACGGTGACCTGACCGCCGAGGGCATCCTCGACCCGGTCAAGGTCTCCCGCTCGGCCGTCCAGAACGCCGCGTCCATCGCGGGCATGCTGCTGACCACCGAGGTGCTGGTCGCGGACAAGCCCGAGGAGGACGAGGGCGACGGTCACGGCCACGCCCACTAGGACGTTGGTCGGTGTCCGGTAGGACCCGGTCCGGGGGTGGGGCGCTCCGTCGTCCCACCCCCGTCCACTACCACGGGAGAGCCGATTCACACCCGCTACTACGTACCGTTTTCGGGCTATTTTCCCAAAATGTGACCATTCTGTAGTTGCTGATTGGAGTGGTTGGGTCCCCAACTGCGGGCATCATTCCTAACGTGACGGATGCAGGCGCCCGAACGGGCGTTACCGCGCAGCGGCCAGGTACGCCCGCAGGGCACGACGAGGCGGACCCCGCTCCGCGCGACACGGGGTTGAACCGTCTGGGCTCACTCGCCGTCCAGGGCGACGACGGGGCCATGGACTCCCTCCTGCGCGAGGTCAGACCCATGGTGGTGCGGTACTGCCGGACCCGCCTGGCCCGGGTCTCGGGTCTGGCGCACTACTCGGACGACGTGGCACAGGAAGTGTGCATCGCGCTGCTCACGGCCATCCCGCGCTACCAGGACCGGGGCAGGCCCTTCGCCTCCTTCGTGTTCGGCATCGCCGCGCACAAGGTCGCGGACACCCTCCGCGTGGCCGGCCGGGTGGAGACGGTCCCCACCGACACCGTGCCCGAACAGCCGGACGACGATCCCGGCCCCGAGGAGTCGGCGGTACGCGTGTCCGAGGCCCAGCGGGCCAGGGCGCTCCTCGACGAACTGCCCGAACAGCAGCGAACGCTGCTGGTCATGCGGGTGATCACAGGACTTACAGCAGACGAGACGGGACATCTCCTTGGCATGTCGGCAGGTGCGGTACGGGTTGCCCAGCACCGAGCTATTGCTCGGCTTCGGAAGGTGGCCCTGGCGAACCGCGTCCTCCCCTGAACACCGTCGCGCCGCCCGGCCGGGGCGGCGCCGGTGCCCCACGCGCCCCCGCCCGAGCGGATACTGCCGCTACCCCCGCTGATTTCTCGCCGGGCCCTCGAAGTCATCCACGCGACCGGCGACGCCACCGAACCCGAGGGGGCTCCAGGAGCTTCCAGGGTCGGTCCCGGTGAGTTGCCCGCGCCCCTCCCGGGACCAGAACGGTCTGTCGTCGCCTCGTGCCAGACTCCGTCGCGATGACGGAGACGGCTCGATGGGAAGAGGACCCGGTGACCCTGCGGATCGAACGGCACGAGGTCGACGACGAGGCGATCGCGATGGCCACGAAGGACTTCACGGACCGGATCGGTGAAGAAGTCCGTATGGAACAGCACAGCGGTCGCAGCGGGTTCGGCTGGGACATGATCTCCCAGAACCTACGGGACTACGCGGCGGCGCGCTCAGTGCAGGCTCCCCACGCCGAGGCCGACGTCCGGGCCGCTCTGTACTCGGCAGCCGAGGCACGTGTTGGCGCGATCATGCTGGAGGGGGCGCCCACCTCCGCCGAGTTCTCGGTGCACCTCACCTACACCGGCACCGGCATCTTCTACCAGGACTTCGAAGGGGAGGACGCCCGGGGAGAACGGCCGGTCCCCCTGGGCGACTGGACCGAGGCCCTGTACCTGTGCGTCCTCGCGAATCTGCACGAGAACTACGAGAGCCCTCTGGTCCAGTGCGCCTCGGCCTTCGGTGAGAACAAGGTGTTGCAACGAGCGCTGGTCTTCTACCTCTACCCGCACCTGGGCGCTGAGCGGGAACAGTTGGAAGGGTATGTGTGGTCCGCGCTCGGGCCACTTCTGAACTCTCTCGACCTGGACTCCGAGAGCGACCGTGTCGAGCCGGGGTCGATCGACCACGGCCTCCTCTTCCTACGTGCTCTGCTCGCCCGCGACCAGGAAGCCTTCTGGGCGACCATGGCCGTGCGGTTGACGTGGCTGCGGGACCACACCGGTGAGCGGGGACTCACGGGGCTGTTCCCACTGACCGAACTCGCCTTCGCGGCCTTGGCGGTGCGGGTCGAGGGCTGGGAGATGCCGTTCGATTCCGACTACCTTCCCCGGTACCTGGTCGAGGGGCCCGGGAGTGGGGGCCGTCGAGTGGGTCCCCACGGCGAGGACAAGGACCCTGAGGCCCTGGCCGTGCTCGAGCACGGTTCGCTGGTGGTCGAACGCCCCACGCGGGGGTTCTCTGCCGAACGTTCGATCGAGGAGATGTTCGGGCTCGTGGACGGGAACCTCGAGAGGGTCCGGGACCCCCGGACCCACCGCGAGGGGATCCCCGACGAGTTGGGGCGGGCGGCCCGGACCGAGCTCCTCGTCTTCCGTCTCGCTTCGGTTGTTGACCAGGAGACGCGGCATCCACGTCAGCTCGCCGCTCTCGACCACGCCGCGCAGTACATGGTGGCGCTGTTCGCCTGTGCGGAGGCGGAGGGGGACACCGTCGAGGTGACCATCGGCGACACGACCGCGCCGATGCGCTCCTTCGAGTCGGAGTCCGCCATCTCGGGCGAGAAGCTACGGGAAGCCCTTCAGTACGCCCTGGTGGCGGGCTCTCGGGAACACCTGGAGTACCTCCTCGCCCACGTTGAGGACGATCATCCGCGCCAGCGTGGCGGCTTCTCCGTCCTCTCCCCTTACGGGTCGGCGTTCCTGGCCTATCTGGTGTCCGAGACGGACCGGCTCCGCCGACCCGACGCGGGGAGTGATCCGCGGGTCGAGGAGAAGCTGGGCCGGGCGCTCGAAGCGCTCGTGGTCGACGACGTGCCCGGCTCCGCGCAGCCTCCGGTCGTACTGCTCTCCCAGCTGGTCGCGGGGGACCGGGACGGATTCGACCTCGCCCTGGCCGACACCCTGGAGCGACACCGGGACGCCTACGGCTTCGGCGAGCGGGCCCGGGACACCGACGGGTTGATCGATTTCGACACCCTGGCTCTGGCCTGTCTGGCCAGTGCCAAGGGATGGCCGGTGCGGGTTCGGAGCGGTTATCTGCCGCAGGGGGTCCTCGACCGGGCCGCGGCCATGTTCGCCTGACTCCCGGGCCCGATCGCCGTCGAGGCGGGCTCTGACCCCGCCCGCTGCACCGGCCGCCGCCGGGCCGGGCCCTGCTCCCCGCCAGTGCGGGGATGGGGGTGACCCCTCTATCTGCGGGGGTGTGGCTGGGGCGGGATGACTGGGGGTGGCTGGCTTGCTGTCCTGGGTGAGGGCGGTGGCCGATTCGTGACCGAGGTGACCGGGCGAACATCGCATTCCACCTGGGCGGTGCCGGACGACGACCTAGGATGAGACGACACGCGGGGGCGATCCGCGCAGTTGTTGCCGGGAACAGCGGAGGTTGTGTCATGAGCCAGGACCACAGCGACTACGGGAGCAAACTGCTCCCGCCGGGGCTGACCTACGACGATGTCCTGCTGGTACCGGCCTACTCGGACCTCCAGCCGGGTGACGTGGACACCACCACCAAGCTCTCCCGCAACATCAGCCTCAGCATTCCGCTGCTCTCTGCCGCGATGGACACCGTCACCGAGGCCCGCATGGCCGTGGCGATGGCCCGCCAGGGTGGCGCCGGTGTACTGCACCGCAACCTCTCCGCCGAGGACCAGGCCGCCCAGATCGACCTCGTGAAGCGCTCCGAGGCGGGCATGGTCACCGACCCGGTCACCTGTCACCCGGAGGACGACCTCGCCGAGGTCGAGCGCCTGTGCGCCCACTACCGCATCTCCGGTGTTCCGGTCACCGACGCCCAAGGCTCCCTGGTCGGCATCGTCACCAACCGCGACATGCGCTTCGAGAACGACCGCTCCCGGCTGGTCCGCGACGTCATGACCACGGAGAACCTGGTCACCGCCCCCGTCGGCGTCAGCCGCGAACAGGCCTTCGAGCTGCTCCGCAAGCACAAGGTCGAGAAGCTGCCGCTGGTCGACGGCCAGAACCGCCTGCGCGGACTCATCACCGTCAAGGACTTCATCAAGAGCGAGCAGTTCCCCGACGCCACCAAGGACTCCAACGGGCGTCTCGTGGTCGGCGGCGCCGTCGGCGTGGGCACCGAGGCCGAAGAGCGCGCCAAGCTGCTCATCGACGCCGGGGTCGACTTCATCGTGGTCGACACCGCGCACGGCCACTCCTCCGGGCTCGCCGACATGGTCGCCAAGCTCAAGGCCAACTCCCGCGCGGACATCGTCGCGGGCAACGTCGCCACCCGCGCGGGGGCCCAGCTGCTCATCGACGCCGGTGCCGACGCCGTCAAGGTCGGCGTGGGACCGGGCTCCATCTGCACCACCCGCGTCGTCGCCGGTGTGGGCGCCCCGCAGCTCACCGCCATCCTCGAGGCTGGCCTGGCCTGCGGCCCCGCCGGAGTCCCGCTGATCGCGGACGGCGGCCTCCAGTACTCGGGCGAGATCGCCAAGGCGATCGTCGCCGGTGCCAGCACCGTCATGCTCGGCAGCCTCCTCGCCGGTGTAGAGGAGAGCCCGGGCGAGCTCATCTTCATCAACGGCAAGCAGTTCAAGGCCTACCGGGGCATGGGTTCCCTGGGCGCCATGCGCGGCCGCTCCTTCTCCAAGGACCGCTACGCGCAGGCCGACGTCTCCTCCGAGGACAAGCTGGTCCCCGAGGGCATCGAGGGCCAGGTGCCGTTCCGCGGTCCGCTGTCCGCCGTGGCCCACCAGCTGGTCGGCGGCCTGCACCAGTCCATGTGGTACGCGGGCAGCCGCACCGTGCCGGAGCTGCGCGAGCGCGGCCAACTCATGCGCATCACCAGCGCCGGGCTGCGCGAGAGCCACCCGCACGACATCAAGATGACCGTGGAAGCGCCGAACTACAACGCGCGCTAACCAGCGCGGGGACGGTGCCGGAGTCGCGCCGACCACGGCCGGATAGACTCGCGTCCGCGGTCACGCGACGGTCGACCGACCGGCGCCGCACGTCAGAGGGGAATCGAACAGTTGGCTCAGGTGGAGATCGGGCTGGGTAAGAACGGGCGTCGCGCCTACGAGCTCGATGAGATCGGGATCGTGCCCGCACGACGGACCCGCGACCCGGAGGAGGTGTCGATCGCCTGGCAGATCGACGCCTACCGGTTCGAGACGCCCCTGGTCGTCAGCCCCATGGACAGTGTGGCCTCGCCCAGGACCGTCGTGGCGGTGGGTGAGCAGGGCGGCCTCGGCGTCCTGGACCTTGAGGGTCTGTGGACCCGTTACGAGGACCCGGAGCCCCTGCTCCAGGAGATCCGCGAGCTCGACGACGTCGCCGCGACCAAGCGACTCCAGGAGATCTACGCGGCGCCGATCCAGGAGGAGCTGATCGGCCGCCGGATCGAGGAGATCCGCGACGCCGGTCTGGTGACGGCGGCCCGGCTGTCGCCGCAGCGCACCGCGCAGTACCACAAGGCCGTCGTGGACGCCGGGGTCGACATCTTCGTGATCCGCGGCACCACGGTCTCGGCCGAGCACGTCTCGGGCCGCGCCGAACCGCTCAACCTCAAGCAGTTCATCTACGACCTCGACGTGCCCGTCGTGGTCGGCGGCTGCGCCACCTACACCGCCGCCCTGCACCTGATGCGCACCGGTGCGGCCGGTGTGCTGGTCGGGTTCGGCGGTGGCTCCGGCCACACCACCCGTTCGGTGCTGGGTGTGGCCGTCCCGATGGCCAGCGCCATCGGCGACGTCGCCGCCGCCCGCCGCGACTACCTCGACGAGTCCGGCGGCCGCTACGTGCACGTCATCGCCGACGGCGGCATGACCGGCAGCGGTGACATCGCCAAGGCCCTGGCCTGCGGCGCTGACGCCGTCATGGTGGGTTCCCCGCTGGCCCGCGCCACCGAGGCGCCCGGCGGCGGCTACCACTGGGGCAGTGAGGCGCACCACAGCGAGCTGCCGCGCGGCGAGCGGGTCGGGGTGGGCACCATCGGCGACCTCAAGTCGATCCTGCACGGCCCGGCCTCCACCAGCGACGGCTCCATGAACCTCATGGGCGCTCTGCGTCGGACCATGGCCACCTCGGGCTACACCGACCTCAAGGAGTTCCAGCGGGTCGAGGTCGTGGTGAACCCGCACCGTTAGGGAGCGGCAGTGGGGGAGCCTCCCCACGTGTTGGCACCCGACGTGAGTGTGGTGAGGGGCGTCCCGGGAGAACCGGGACGCCCCTCACGCCGTCCCAAGGGGGTGCGTCGGGGTGGCCGTGGTGTGTCACTATGGTGCCTGTTTTCCAGTCTCGTGATCTGATGGTGACTTTCTATTGGAGGACTGCATGGGTGACAGCGTGTCCGGTGCCCCCGGGGCGCCCGGTTCCTCCGAGGAACCCCGCGCCACCGAGGGGTCCCGCGCCGCCGAGGCGGTCCGCCCCGGGCACCGTCGGCGTCGCCGACGCGGACCCGCGATCGCGGTCAGCCTCGCGCTGGTCGTGTGTCTGCTGGTGACGGCGGGCGTCGTGGTCCTGGTCGGGCGTGTCTCCAGCGCCCTCAACGGCTGGGAGGCTCCGGTCGCCGAGGCCACCCCGGAGGTCGGCACCATCGAGACCCCTCCGCACGACCAGCTCACCGGTCCGCCCGCGCAGAGCGGGGTGACCGCCCGGGAGGACGACGCGCCGGCCGAGGCGGACGCCGGGGCGGACGAGCGATCCAGCCCGGCGGGCCCGCAGCGCCCCAGTGACGAGTGGCTCGACGAGGTCTCCGACAACACCGGCGTGCCCCGCCGCGCCCTGGAGGGCTACGCCAGCGCCCAGCTGGTCCTCGACGCCGACCAGTCCTCGTGTCAGCTCTCCTGGCCCACGCTCGCGGGCATCGGGTACGTCGAGTCCCGCCACGGCACCTACGCGGGCGGCGAGCTCGGCCCGGACGGCAACACCACGGTGGACGTCATCGGCATCCCGCTGGACGGCACCAACAACACGCAGGCCATCCCGGACACCGACAACGGCGAGCTGGACGGTGACACCGAGTGGGACCGGGCGATCGGCCCGATGCAGTTCATCCCCAGCACCTGGGACCGGTGGGGCGAGTCACTGGAGGGCGGCGCCCCCGACCCGCACAACATCGACGACGCGGCCCTGACCGCCGCCCGCTACCTGTGCGGCAACGGTCGCGACCTCACCTCAGCGAACGACTGGGAGTCGGCGATCCTGGAGTACAACCGCTCGTCGGCCTACGTCAGCGACGTCCTGGCCTACGCGCACGCCTACGCCGACGCGGCCTGAGGCCCCGGGCGGGGAGGGGCGGCCTCACCGGCCAGGGGGCTGGCGGGTGCGAGGTGGGCCAGCAGGGTCCGACTGATGTCCAGCAACTGCTCACGCTGTTCGTCGGTCAGCGCGTCGAGCAGGTTCTCCTGGATGCTCCGCACGTGCGGGACCCAGGCCCGGCCCAGGACCTCCCGGCCCTGCTCGGTGAGGCTGGCGAACCAGCTCCGGCGATCGCTCTCACAGCGCACACGCTCCACGAGCCCCGCCTCGGTGAGCCTGCGAACCGCGTGGGTGATCCGGCTCGGCCTGGTGTGGGTGAGGTCGGCCAGCCATGAGCACCTCAACCGACACCGAACCCCGTTCCCGGGGAACCAGCCGCACAGAACTGGTGCCGGGCACCCTGGCTGGTCGCTCTCCTCGCGCTGAGCGGGGCCGGTGCCGAGGCCTGGTCGGGACCGCTGGCCACCGCCTCCTGGGTGGGCGGGATCGCCGCGATCGCCGCCGGGTTCCTTGTCCCGGCCGCGCCGCGGAGGTAAACCGGCGGTATGGGGTGTGGCAACGCACAGCCCTGACGGCCTCCGGGTGGCTAGAGGCCCCACCACTGCGGGTATGCGCCTTGGTGGAACACCGATCGAAAGGGAGGACCATCCATGGCGACCACCTGGTTGGGGCCGAAGGGGCGCACTGAGGCGCTCGCGTCGATGGCCGACGAGGAGCTCGACGTCCTCGTGGTGGGCGGCGGGATCGTGGGCGCGGGCATCGCGTTGGACGCGGTCTCGCGCGGGCTCTCCACGGGTCTGATCGAGGCGCGGGACTTCGCCTCCGGGACCTCCAGCAGATCCAGCAAGCTGATCCACGGCGGGCTCCGCTACCTGGAGCAGTTCGACTTCGAGCTGGTGCGCGAGGCCCTGCACGAGCGCGGTCTGCTGCTCACCACCATCGCGCCGCACCTGGTCCGCCCGGTGCCGTTCCTCTTCCCGTTCGAGCACCATTGGGAACGCTTCTACATCGGTGCGGGCGTCACCCTCTACGACACCCTGGCGCTGACCTCCCGCAACAACCGCGGGCTGCCCTCGCACCGGCACCTGACCAGGTCCGGTGCGCTGCGGGTGTTCCCGGCGCTCAAACGCAGCGCCCTGGCCGGGGCGGTCCAGTACTGGGACTGTCAGGTGGACGACGCCCGCCTCGTCACCACCGTCCTGCGCACCGCAGCCGGGCTCGGGGCGAAGATCGCCTCCCGGGTCCAGGCGGTCGAGTTCCTGCGCGAGGGCGAGCACGTGGTCGGCGCCACCGCGGCCGACCTGGAGACCGGTGAGCGCAAGCAGATCCGCGCCCGCCAGGTGGTGAACGCCGCCGGGGTGTGGACCGACGACATCCAGGAGATGGTGGGCGGTCGCGGGCAGATCCACGTGAGCGCGTCCAAGGGCGTGCACCTGGTGGTGCCCCGGGACCGCATCCAGGCCTCGTCCGGGATGATCCTCCAGACGGAGAAGAGCGTGCTCTTCGTGATCCCGTGGGGCCGCCACTGGATCATCGGCACCACCGACACCCCCTGGGACCTGGACAAGGAGAACCCGGCCGCGTCGAGGGCCGACATCGACTACGTCCTGGACCACGTCAACCAGGTGCTGCGCACGCCCCTGGGCAGGGACGACGTCGAGGGCGTCTACGCCGGGCTGCGGCCGCTGCTGACGGGGGAGTCCGAGGAGACCTCGAAGCTGTCCCGTGAGCACACGGTGGCGCACCCGGTGCCGGGGCTCGTCCTCATCGCGGGCGGCAAGTACACCACCTACCGCGTCATGGCCAAGGACGCGGTGGACGCGGTCGCGCACGGGCTGGGAGGCGCCGTCCCGGCCTCGGTCACGGACAAGCTGCCGCTGGTCGGCGCGGACGGGTACGCGGCGCTGTACAACCAGCGGCACCGTCTGGCCCGCGACTCGGGGCTGCACGTCTCCCGGATCTCGCACCTGCTGCGGCGGCACGGCTCCGGCGTGCACGACGTCCTCGACCTGATCCGCGAGCGGCCCGACCTGCGCGAACCGCTCAAGGGCGGGGAGGACTACCTGCGGGCGGAGGTCGTCTACGCCGTGGAGGCCGAGGGCGCCCGTCACCTTGAGGACGTCCTGTCCCGGCGTACCCGCATCACCTTCGAGACCTGGGACCGGGGGATCGCGGCCGCCGAGGCCGCCGCCGAACTCATGGCCGAGCCGCTCGGGTGGAGCAGGGAACAGGTCGAACGCGAGGTGGAGTACTACCGCAAGGGCATAGAGGCCGAGCGGGCCGCCCAGGAGCAGGACACCGACCAGGAGGCCGACGCTGTCCAGCACGGTGCCCCGGAGATCGTTCCGGACCTGCGCGTGGGCGGGCCGGGAGGCCGTTCCTGAGGGCGGTTCCGGGGTGCGGGAGCCCTCGGCCGGGTTCGTATTGTTGCTGATCACTGATCCGGCCGTTGTGGTTTGTGACACATCGTGGGGTTAGGGTGCGTGGAGTTACCCCCGTAGCGTTCACTCGCCGAAGGACCCCTGCCCATGATCAAGGTGCTGCTCGTAGAGGACGACGTGCGCCTCGCCGACGCCCTCGCCGGTGCGCTTGAGACGTACGGCTACGAGGTCGACCAGGTGAGGACCGCGGGGGGCGCGCTGACAGCGCCCCCCGCCGACATCGTCCTGCTCGACCTCGGGCTGCCCGACATGGACGGCGTGGAGCTGTGCCAGCGCATCCGCGAGCGCCAGGACTTCGGGGACACCGCAATCATCATGGTCACCGCCCGGCGCCAGCAGCGCGAGCGGATCCTCGGGCTGCGCTCCGGAGCGGACGACTACGTGGTCAAGCCGCTGGCCATCGAGGAGCTGTGCGCCCGGATGGAGGCGGTCCTGCGCCGCACCGGCGGGCGGGTCGGCACCGTCCTGGAGACCGGGCCGCTGCGGGTGGAGCTGTCCACCCGCTCCGTGGTGTGCTCCGGCCGCCCCGTGGAGCTCACCCGCAAGGAGTTCGACCTGCTCGTCGTCCTGCTCAGGGAGGCGGGCGGGGTCGTCTCCCGCGAACACCTCCTGCTCCGGGTCTGGCAGACCGCCTGGCCGGGCACCCTGCGCACCCTGGAGGTGCACATCGGGACCCTGCGTTCGAAGCTGGGCTCTCCCGGGCTCATCCGAACCGTGCGCGGGGTCGGCTACCAGCTGGTGACCTCCGAGTACACGACCGCCGGGGCCGCGCCGGCTCCGGCCTCCCGGTGAGGGGTCCGCTCTGGCGCGGGTCGGAGCCTCGCGTCACGGAGGTCCCGCGCGCGAAAGAGGGACGTTGATGCACCGCCGCGTGGTGACGGTCTACGTCTCTCTGCTCGTGGTCGCCTGCCTGGCGCTGGCCTTCCCCCTGTGCGGGAACATCGCCGCCCGGGGCACCTCCGACATGGTCCTCGACCGCATCAACGACACCGCCCGCTTCGCCGGTCTGGCCGAGCCCGGGGTGCTCTCCGGGTCCGAGGGCGCCCTGTCCGGGCTGGTCAGCGAACTCACGGTCTACGAGCAGGTGTACGGGATCACGGCCGTGGTGGTGGACCGCGACGGGGAGGTCGTGGCTGCCTCGCGCCCCGGGCTCAGCCTCGCGGACCTGGACCCCGAGGGCTGGCCCGACAGCGAGGAGCCGCTGCCGGGGCCGGTCCGCGGCGCGCTGGCGGGCAACCGCAGGGCCACCGACAGTGTGGTCTGGCCGTGGCAGGAGGGGCCGCTCATCGTCGCCGAGCCCATCGGCAGTTCGGGCGAGGTGGTCGGGGCGGCCGTCACCGCATCGCCGACGTCCGCGCTGCGTCGGGCCACCCTCGGACAGTGGTTCGTGGCCTGGCTCGTGGTGACCGCCCTGATGGTGGCGGGTATCGCCGTGGCCGGTCCGCTCACCCGGTGGATCCTGCGGCCCATCGACGACCTCGACGAGGCCACTCGCGCGGTGAGCGGCGGCAGCCTGGATACCCGGGTCCGCACGGCGGCGGGGCCGGAGGAACTGCGCAGGCTGGGGGAGTCCTTCAACCAGATGGCGGACACCATCACCTCCATGCTGGAGAGCCAGCGCACCTTCGTGGCCTACGCGGGACACCAGGTGCGCAACCCGCTGGCCGCGCTGCGTCTGCGCGTGGGTGGTCTGGCCCGGCACCTGGGGGACGAGGGCCTGCGGGAGCACGGGCTGGCCCTGGACGAGGTCGACCGGCTCACCCGGATCTGCGACAGCCTCCTCACCCTGGCGCAGGCCGAGGACGCCGAGCACTCCATGGTGTGGGAGGACGCACGGGAGGTCGCGGAGCTGAGGGTGGCCGCGTGGGGGCCCATTGCCGAGCGCGCGGGAGCGGTGCTGGAGTGCTCCGGGGCGGAGTCGGCCATGGTGCGGTGCGTGGAGGGGACCCTGGACCAGGCCCTCGACGCGCTCATCGACAACGCGCTGAAGTTCGGCGGGGCCGGGGTGCGCAGGCTGGGGGAGTCCTTCAACCAGATGGCGGACACCATCACCTCCATGCTGGAGAGCCAGCGCACCTTCGTGGCCTACGCGGGACACCAGGTGCGCAACCCG
>NZ_LAVM01000019.1:0-77607 GCF_001083815.1 Nocardiopsis sp. SBT366
AACCTGCACACGCCCGCACCCCCCCGGCCAGGCCCTGAGAGGAACGCCGTCATGCCCACACCCAACATCGCCCCCCAGACCCCCGCCCAGGGCGGGGACGGGCAGCACCTTCCCAACCCGTGGACCACCACCAACCCCGACCCCGACCCAGCGCTCTCCCTCGCCGAGGTTCCGTCCAGGCGAGTGACCCGCCGCGACACGCAACCCGTTGAACACCGAGGTGGGGACGCACCCTCCCTCGCTGCCGCAGTTCCGTCCAGGCCAATGACCAGCCGCGACACGCAACCCGGTGAACACCGACGCGGGGACGCACCCCCCTTCGCTGCCGCAGTTCCGTCCGGGCCAATGACCCGCCGCGACACGCAGCCCGGTGAACACCGGCGCGGGGACGCACCCGCCCTCGCTGCCGCAGTTCCGTCCGGGCGAGTGACCCGCCGCGACACCCAACACGATGCACACCGACGCGAGGAACCACCCTCCCTCGCTGACGCTCTTCCATCCAGGCGAACGACCAACCACGACACGCAACACGTCGCACACCGGGCGCTCCCCGAACTCGCACTGCTCCGCCTGATGGTTGGCAGGCAATTGTTCAGCGCGGGAAATGGGGCGCCACGAACCACCTGGAGCAGGTGAGTCCACGAGGTGTTGTGCCCTGAGGATTTGTCGAGCAGACCAAGATCAATAACTGCCCGTGGGATCGCGGGCATGGCCTGCGTGAATCCGCTGGGCTCACTCTGGAGGTCGCATTCAAGAGTGGCGGGATTCCCCGCTCTACGAGGGTTCGGGGATGTTGGTGATCAAGGCTGCCAATCCCTCCGCGTCCAGCAGGTCGGCGGGCCGGACGGTCTCCCCCGCTCGCACGTAGTGGAACGCGGCCCGGACCTCCTCCAGCTCCACTCCGGCCAGGTCGGCCCAGGCCAGACGGTAGGCGGCCAACTGCACCCCGACCGCCCTGCGCTCCACGTTGTTCCCTGGCGGACGACCGGTCTTCCAGTCCACGACGTCGTACCGCCCGGTCTCGGCGTCATAGAACACCGCGTCCATGCGACCCCGGATCAGCCGGTCGCCGATGACCGTCTCGAACGGCACCTCGACCTCGACCGGAACGCGCGGACCCCACTCGCTCTCCTCGAACCTGCGCTGGAGGTCGGCAAGGTCTTCGTCCTCACCGGCGGTCTCGTCTGCGGCCCCGGGCAATTCGTCGAGCAGGGTCGCGTTGTGTCCGAACCGCTGCTCCAACCACGCGTGGAAGGCCGTGCCCCGCCTCGTGTGCGGCGCGGGCGGCCTGGGCAGGGGACGGCGGATCTGTCGGGCCAGCGCCGAAGGGTCGCGCGCCAACCAGACCATGGAGGAGACCGACAGGTGGTCGGGCAGCTCCACCTGCACGGGGCCGTCCCCCGGCCCCGCGGCGGCCCTGTCCCGGTGGGCGAGCAGCAGTTCGGCGTCGCGCTCCCAGCCCTGGAGCCTGCGCCGCAGCCCTTCGGGAGGCTTCCTCGGCCCGACCGGCTTCCCCTCACGCATACGCGCACGCGCCTGCTCGACCAGCTCCGCACCAGCCACGATCTGCGCGCGGCGGGAGTCAGCGGGTGGCTGGCCCTCCGGGTTCGGCTCGGGCTCCGGCCCCAGGTCAGGTGCCAGGTCCGGGTCGGGACCGGGCTCGGGCGGGGACTCGATGACCGCGTCGAAGTCGGGCACCGGTACGTCGTCGAACTCGGGGTCGTACTCCGGCTCGAACTCGAAGTCCGGTTCCGGTCCGAACTCGAAGTCCGGCACGGTTTCCGGCACTGCCGGAACCGGCAACAGCACCGGTGCGGGCTCGACCGAACCCGAGGCGGAGGGCACATCCTCGGGGGGCCACACCGCCGACGACTCCTCCTCATCGTGCGGGTTGGTGTCCTCGGGGTCCGGCGGCGGGTCCCAGCGCACCACTCCCCCGGCACCCTGCTCGCAGGCCTCGCGGATCTCCTCCAGGAACTCCGAGGGCCCGCGCGGGGTGCTGCCGGTCCGCCCCCACCAGTGGCCGGTACACACCAGCTCGTAGGAGGCACGGGTGACCGCCACGTACGCCAGCCGCCGCTCCTCCATCAGGTGGCGGGCCTCCTCAGCCTCCTTGAAGGCGGCGATGTCCTCCTTCTCGACCCCGCGCAGCGTGGGCAGGCTGGAGCGGTCGCCGCGCAGAGGGTACGGGAGCTGGTGGTCGGCCTTCACCCACGCATGGGAGTCGCGGGCCTTGGCGGGGAAGAGCGGGGCGCGCGCTCCGGCGCTCACCCCGGGCACGATCACCACGGGCCACTCCAGGCCCTTGGCTCCGTGCATGGTCATGAGCTTCACGCTGTCCGAGCCACCCACCCGCTCTCCCGGGCTGAGGGCGCTCTCGTTCTCCTCGGCGGCGTTGAGGTAGCCGAGGAAGCTGCCCAGAGTGGGGTCCTCGGAGTTACCGACGAAGCGGACCGCGTGGTCCACGAAGGCGTCCAGGTCGGCGCGGGCCGAGAGGGGGTCGCGGTTGGTGCGAGCGCCCACCTCGATGTCCAGGCCGAGCATCCGCTCGATCTCGGTGATCAGGTCCGGGAGCGGCTGGCCCACGAGTTTGCGCAGGGTGCGCATTTCCTCGGCGAGGCGCCCCAGACGCTCGTAGGCGGTAACCGAGTAGTTCTGGGCGGGCCCGGGGTCGTCGACGGCGTCCACGAGGCTGCCGTTCTCGGCGGTCAGGTCCAGGACGGTGCGGCGCAGCAGGTCCTCCGACTCCTCGTTCGCCCCCTCCTCCGCCGCGGGGCCAGTGAGGTCGCGGCGGGTGTGCCGGGCCAGCTCGGTGGCGCGGGAGCCGAGGGCGGCAAGGTCGCGGGGCCCCATCCGCCAGCGCGGACCGGTGAGCAGGCGGGCCAGCTCGTTACCGGCCGAGGCGTCGTGAACCACGCGCAGAGTGGCGATGATGTCGCGGACCTCGGGCACGAGCATGAGCCCGCCCAGGCCGACGACCTCCACGGGAATGCCGTGCGCCTCCAGGGCGTCGCGCAGCGGCGGGAACTGGGAGCGCTTGCGGCACAGGACGGCGACGTCACCGGGGCTGATTCCGCCGTCGGGGCCACCGCCGGTCTCGCTCTCGGGCCACACCAGCCCGTCCGGGGCGAACACCTGGCCACCCGGGCGCTCGGCGTCTGCCCGGAGCAGGTCGCGCACGTGGTCCGCGATCCAGGCCGCCTCCTCGGTCTCCGTGGAGAACAGTCCCGCCCGTGCGAGACCGCGCCCCTGCCGGGCCTGACTGGGGTGCAGCACCGGGACGTCGGCCGCCTCCGCGCGCAACGGCTCGGAGATGCGCTTGGCCACCCGCAGGACCCGTTCGCCGTTGCGGAAGCTGAAGGTGAGGCGCCGGACCGGAGCGGGGCGTCCGGGCGCGACCGGGAAGTCCGTGGGGAAACTGGTGAGATTGGCGGCGATCGCCCCCCGCCACCCGTAGATGGACTGGCAGGGGTCACCCACGGCGGTCACCGCGTGCCCCTCGCCGAACAGCGCGCGCAGCAGCACCAGCTGGGCGTGACTGGTGTCCTGGTACTCGTCGAGGAGCACCACGCGGAACCGGCCGCGCTCGATCAGCCCGACCTCGGCGTGGTTCTGGGCGATGCGGGCGGCCAGGGCCATCTGGTCGCCGAAGTCCATGGCCTCCCGCGCGTGCTTGGCGTGGTTGTAGCGGTCCACCAGCGGGAGCAGCTGCTCGCGGCGGCGCTGGGTGTCCACCAGGTCCCGGGTGGGCTGGGTGGTCTTGCGGGACATGGCGTCCACCCCGGCCTGGATCCAGCGGCCGACGCCGCGCACCTGGTCGGTGGTGGTGAGGTGGTCGGAGATCTGCCCGGACAGGTCCAGGACGCGGCGGGTGACGGTGTCCGCTCCGACGTTCACGTGCTCCATGGGGCCGTCGTACTCGCCGACGATCCGGGCGGCCAGCTGCCAGGCCTGACCCTCGCTGAGCAGACGGGACGTGGGTTCGACCGCCTCACGCAGGGCGTGGTCGGCGACGATGCGCCCCGCGTAGGAGTTGTAGGTGGAGACGGTGGGCTCGCCGTCCAGCAGCTCCTCGGGGAACTGCTCGGTGGCGCGCAGCTGCTCCAGGCGCTTGCGCACGCGCTCGGCCAGCTCGGCGGTGGCTTTGCGGGTGAAGGTCAGCCCGAGGACCTGCTCGGGGCGGACGTGGCCGTTGGCGACCAGCCACACGACGCGGGCCGCCATGGTCTCGCTCTTGCCCGATCCGGCACCGGCGATCACCACCCCGGGCTCCAACGGCGCCGAGATGACCTGGGCCTGCTCGACGGTGGGTTCGGGGCGCTTGAGGAGCCGGGCCAGCTCGGCCGGGCTGAAGCGGGGTCTGTGGGGATCAGGGGAACCGGAGGCGGAGGGTGCCCCGGGGATGGGTTCAGACATGTCGGCCCTCGTCCTGGACCGGGCAGCAGGCGCGCACGGCGCACGCGTTGCATCCGGTGTTGCGGGTGGCGGCGAAGCGGGACCCTCCCATGCCTGTGGCGACCTCGCGGACGAGGGTCCCCGCCCATTCGGGGTCGGGGTCCTCACCGAGCGGGGGCTGGGTCTGTTCGCGCGCCTTCTTGCTGAGCGCCGCCTTGCCGACCTGGACGAGGGCGGCGCCGCCGGGTTCGGCCAGGCCGAGCTTGGCGAAGGCGCCGCGGAGGACGGCCATCTGGTAGACGCCGAGCTGGGGGTGGCGGGCCAGGTCGTCGGCCTTGGTGCCGCCGGTCTTGATGTCCACGACCACGGCGCGGCCCTCGGAGTCGCGTTCGAGGCGGTCCACGCGGCCGGTGATCTCGATCCCGCCCACGTCCACCTTGAAGCCCTCCTCGGTGACGACCAGCTCGCGGTCGTTGGTGGCGTCCCAGGTGATGAACTTGCGGACCATCTCGTCCGCGCGGTCGCGCTGTTTGTCGGACTGCCAGGGTCCGCCGAAGTCGAGGTCGGCCCAGATCTCGTCCATGCGGGCGCCGACCTCCTCGGCGGTGCCACCCTCGGCGACCAGCACGGCGACGGCGTGCACGACAGTGCCCAGAGCGGAGGCGGAGTCGCCCGAGGAGGCCCCCGCCGCGCGCTCCAGCAACCAGCGCAGCTGGCAGTTGGTGAAGCTCTCCACCTGGGAGGGCGACACCCGGATGGTGTCCTCGGGGTCGGAGAGCGGGCGGGCGTCGGAGAAGGGGGTGAGCGCGTACCACTCGGCCGGATCCGCGCCCCGCACACCCTCCTCCGCCAGGCGGGCCAGATGGGCGGCGGCCGCCGTGCGCAGGGGGTCCGGGGCCTCGGGGTCGGTGACCACCGAGCGCAGGTCGGCGACGAGCGCGGGCAGGGACAGCCAGCGGCGGCCGGTGCTGACCTGCTCCGGGTCGCCCGTGCCCATCTCGTTGAGGAAGCGGGAGGGGCGTTCGTCGGTGTCCTCGCCGCCCACGCAGGTGACGTAGAGGGAGCGGCGGGCACGGGTGAGCGCCACGTAGAACAGGCGGCGTTCCTCGTGCAGGAGCTTGGAGGCCAGGGCGGCGCCGAAGGAGTCGGCGGAGTGGCTGCCGGAATCCAGCAGCTCCTCCACGCCGAGCAGGGAGCCGCGTAGCCGCAGGTCCGGCCACTCGCCCTCCTGGACCCCGGCCACGATCACCAGGCCCCACTCCAGTCCCTTGGAGCGGTGGGCGGTGAGGATGCGCACCGCCTCGCCCTCGGGCGCGCGCTCGGCGAGGCTGTCGCCGGGGATCTCCTGGGCGGCCAGGTCCTCAAGGAACCCGTCGGGGGTGCCGGGGGGCAGGCGGTCGCAGTAGCGGGCCGCGCTCTCGAACAGCGCGACCACGGCGTCCAGGTCGCGGTCGGCGGCGGCGCCTCGGCGCCCCCCTGCCAGGCTGGCGCGCATGAGGCGGTCGGCCAGGCCGCTGTCCCGCCACAGCTCCCAGAGGACCTGCTCGGCATCGGCCCCCTTGGCCGCCAGGTCCCGGACGGTGCGCAACGCGTTGGCCACGCGCAGGGCCGGGGCAGCCACGGCGGGGTCCACCAGCGTGAGTTCACCGGGGTCGCGCAGGGCGTCCACCAGCAGCTGGGAGGAGGGCCGGTATCGCCCGGAGTCGCTCGCGACAGCCTCGGACACCCCACCCCCGACATCAGCCCCGGAGGCCTCACCAGCACCGGTATCCCCGGTGGTCCCAGCGGACTCAGGGGCCCCGACGACCCCACTGGCCTCGGCACCCTCAACAGCCCCTACTACCTCTGTGGGGTCAGTGATCCCGGCGCCAATGAGCTCGGCGGGCTCGGTGGCCTCAGCAGCACCGACGCCCTCAGCAGCCCAGGAGTCCCTGGCGGCCCCGGCGGAGGCGGCTCCGTTCGCGGCGCGGTCGAGGTCCAGGCGGCGCAGGGCGCGGACCAGACGGCGCAGCCGGACCGAGTCCGCCTCGCCGAAGGGGCTCATGAGCAGCTCGCGGGCGGCATCGTCGTCCAGTTCCTGTGGGCGCAGGCCGTAGCGGATCAGGCCCAGCAGCGGACGGACGATGGGTTCGGCGGCCACCGGGAGATCGTCGGACCCCACGACCACCGGCACCGAAGCGGCCGTGAGCGCCCGGCGCAGCACCGGGAGCTGGCGGCTGGAGGAGCGCACCAGGACGGCCATGTCCGACCACGGGACGCCGTCCACCAGGTGGGCGCGGCGCAGGGTGTCGGCGATGACGGCGGCTTCCTGGGTGGAGCTGTCCGCCATGAGGACGTGCACCTCGCCGTCCAGGACCCCCTCGGCGGGGATGAGGTCGCGGTGGGCGTTCACGCGGCCTCGCGCGGAGGCCACGGCGGGCAGGCGGCGGGTGAGGCCGCGCGAGGCCGCCAGCAGGGCCGCGCCGCTGCGACGACAGGTGCGCAGCGCCACGACCGGGGCGTCGGTGCGCCGCAGGGTGGGGAAACGGCGCGGGAAGTCGAGGATGTTGTCCACCTCTGCGCCGCGGAAGGCGTAGATGGACTGGTCCGGGTCGCCCACAGCGATGAGGTCTCGGCCGTCCCCGGCCAGGGCGCGCAGCAGCTCCTCCTGGGCCGGGTCGGTGTCCTGGTACTCGTCGACGAACACCACCTCGTGGGCGGCGCGCTCGCGCTCCTGCACCTCGGGGTCGGAGAGCATGTTCGCGGCGACCCGCACGAGCTCGGCGTAGTTGAGGGTGGGCACCGGCGCGATGTCGAACCGGCCGTTCATCCGGGAGAGGAACCCGGCGGCGGCGGTCCAGTCGTCGCGGTCGCGCTCGGCCGCCGCCCGGGCCAGGTCGACCGGGCCCAGACCGCGCTCCTGGGCGCGCATGAGGAAGTCGCGCAGTTCCTCGGCGAACCCACGGGTCTCCAGGGCCGGGCGCAGCCGCTCGGGCCACTGCTCGGCGCCGTCCTGGAACTCCCAGTTCAGCAGCTCGCGCACCTCCATGAGCTGCTCGGGCCCGGACAGCAGTCGGGGCGGGGAGTCGCCCATCCGCTGGAACTCGCGGCGGATGAGGGCGTAGGCGTAGCTGTGGAAGGTGAGCGCGAGGGGTTCGCGGGTGGTGCGCCGAAGACGACCGGTGATGCGCTCACGCAGCTCCTGGGCGGCCTTGCGGCTGAAGGTGAGCACCAGGATGCGGGAGGGGTCGACACCACGGTTGTCGATGCGGTCCACCACGGCCTCGACGATCGTGGTGGTCTTGCCGGTCCCGGGACCGGCCAGGACCAGGAGCGGGCCGCCCGGGTGGTCGACGACGCGCTGCTGGTTCTCGTCCAGCACCGGAGGCGGCAGCACCTGGTGGGCGCGCCGCACAAGACGGTACGGGGATGTGTTCACTCCTCCAGTTCACCAGAGGTCGACGACCATCGCGGACGCCGCGTGGGCGCTCCGGAGCCCCGTCAGGCGCCGCTTCCCCCGTCCCATCGGGCTTCCCGCATGTCCACCCGGTCGCCGCTCGGGCGCATCGGGGTGGCCTCCGCCGCGTAGTGGGATCGGGCACGTACGAGGTGGCCCTCGGCGGGGCGCCCGTCCGAGCGCACCACCCGCCACCACGGAACTCCCCCGCCCCAGCGGGACATCACCGAACCCACCTGACGGGGGCCGCCCCTGCCGACGTACTCGGCGATGTCCCCGTAGCTCATGACCCGGCCCGACGGGATCCGCTCGACCACCGAGAGGACCTCCTCGGTGTACTCGTCGAGGGGCTCGGACTCCTCGTCCTCGGCGGGTTCTCGGGGGTGGGGCTCGACCATGCGCCGAGCCTATCCGCCCCCTCCGACACTCGTCGGCGTCGGTTACTCGGACACCACGTTCATGTGGGTGCCCCAGGCCAGCTCGGGGTCGCGCCTGCGCGCCGCACGGGCCTGCACCAGCCCGTTCACGCCCAGAGCGGCGATGATCACGCCGCCGACCCACGCCGTGATCGCGGCCGGCAGGACGTGGGTGTAGTCCAGCGCCCACGGCAGGACGAAGAGCAGCACTCCGGCCGCCGTCACTCCGAGCTCGGTCACCAGCGCGCCGGGGCGGGTCAGGGACATCGTGGCCATGACGATGACCGCCAGGCCCACCAGGAGGAACATCGCCCCGGAGAAGCCGTACATCCCGTGCCCGACCCAGCTCAGACCCACGACGAGTCCGAGAACGATCGTGGCCACGTCCGCCCAGCGTCCCTTCTCACGCATCACGCCACCTCCTCGCGGCAGGGGTCCGCACCGGAGGTCGGTACCGCACCCCGTGGATGCTTCGTACCCATTTATCCCTCTCGGTAGGGGTTCGGACCAGGGAAAAGTCCGACTGCCTCCGGACACACGACGGACGGCGCCGGGAAAACCCGGCGCCGTCCGAAGGAGGCGCTTGGGCCCGCCGCGCGGGCCCGCTCTCTAGTACTCGGGCAGGCTCGGGTCCACCTGGTTGATCCAGGCCAGCACGCCGCCGCCCACGTGCACGGCGTCGGAGAACCCGGCGGCCTTCACGGCGGCCAGTGCCTCGGCCGAACGCACACCGGACTTGCAGTGCAGGACCACGCGCTTGTCCTGCGGCAGCTGCTCGAACGCCTTGCCGTTGAGGAACTCACCCTTAGGGATGAGCGTGGCGCCCGGGATGCTGACGATCTCGTACTCGTTCTGCTCGCGCACGTCCACGAGGAAGATCTCGTCGGGCTTGTTGTCCAGCAGCTCCTTGAGCTCCGGAGCGGTGATGGTCGAGTCCACGGCGGCCTCGGTGGCCTCCTCGGACACGGCCCCGCAGAAGGCCTCGTAGTCGATGAGCTCGGTGACCGGCTCGGTGTCCGGGTCCTTGCGGACCTTGACCTCACGCCAGGTCATCTCCAGGGCGTCGAAGATGAGCAGACGGCCGACCAGCGGGTCACCGATGCCGGTGATCAGCTTGATCGCCTCGTTGACCATCACCGAGCCGATGGAGGCGCACAGCACGCCCAGGACGCCGCCCTCGGCGCAGGAGGGGACCATGCCGGGCGGCGGCGGCTCCGGGTAGAGGTCGCGGTACTGCGGCCCGTACTCGTTCCAGAAGACGCTGACCTGACCGTCGAACCGGTAGATCGAACCCCACACGTAGGGCTTGTTCAGGATGACGGCGGCGTCGTTGACCAGGTACCGGGTGGCGAAGTTGTCCGTGCCGTCCAGGATCAGGTCGTAGCCCGCGAGGATGTCCAACGCGTTGTCCGACTCCAGGCGGTCCTGGTGCAGGATGACCTCGACGTTGGGGTTCACCTCCTTGATGCTGTCCCGGGCGGACTCGGCCTTGGGGCGGCCGACGTCGCTCTGCCCGTGGATGACCTGACGCTGGAGGTTGGACTCGTCGACGACGTCGAAGTCGATGATGCCGAGCGTGCCCACACCGGCGGCGGCCAGGTAGAGCAGGGCCGGGGAGCCGAGACCGCCCGCACCGACGACCAGCACCTTGGCGTTCTTCAGGCGCTTCTGGCCGGCCATCCCCACGTCGGGGATGATCAGGTGGCGCGAGTAACGGCGCACCTCGTCCACGGTCAGCTCGGCGGCTGGTTCGACCAGCGGCGGCAGCGACACGGTGACTCCTCATGACTGTTCGGGTCGCTTCGCGTCCACCCGTGCCGAGGGGCCCACGGGAACGTGGGGGTGCGCGAAGCTGCTTGCACTCATACCCAACCTAACGGGTGGGGTATTCCATTCCCACCCCGGGGAGGCGTGGTCCTCGTCGCCCCCCGGGCGCTTCCTGACCTCCCTCAACCACCGCGGCCCGGGAGTTCATTCCACACGGTGAGGGAGCACCGGCCGCGCGGCTCCCCTTGCCCCGAGAGTCGTCGCGGGTAGTGTCGCTCGTACGCTCCGCGACGATCCTGGGAGGACCCTGTGGCAACTTCCGACGACAGTGGGAACCGGCGGCGCAGCGCCCCTGAGGACGAGGACCCGACCGCGGCGGTGCCCGAGGCGGACGCGGCCGAACAGCGCGTCCGGGCCGACGCCGACGCTGACGAGGGCCGCGAGGACTGGACCGAGCGGGCCGCTGGGGAGAGCTTCGACCAGGCCGACGAGGCGGACGTGATCGAACAGGTCCGGGAGGCCGGGCAGGACGAGGAAGAACGCCGCTGACCGCACATGGTCCCGCCCCACCCCGCCTGACCACGGGCGGCCGTGTGTGAGCACTGCCCACGCCGAAGCTACGCCGGAGTAGGATGGGGGAAAAGCTGCGGGCCGCGTCACAGAGCCGAGACCGCGTCCGACAGCGTAAGCCACGCAGATGTCCGGTGAATGGTGTGCATCTGCCATGCCGAGTTCGGAGGGTGTGGGTGTGACAGCTCCATCAGACGCCCGCGCCCGGGGCACGCGGCTGCCCCGGGTCCGCCGCCGCCGCCAACTCCTGGCAGCGGCTCAGGAGGTCTTCGTCGCCCGTGGCTACCACGCCGCGGCGATGGACGAGATCGCGGACCGCGCGGGAGTCAGCAAGCCGGTCCTGTACCAGCACTTCCCCGGAAAGCTGGAGCTCTACCTGGCCCTTCTGGAGGAACACTCCGAGGCCCTGGTCGAGAAACAGCGGGAGGCGCTGGAGAGCACCGACGACAACCGTCAGCGCGTCACCGCCAGTTTCCAGGCCTACTTCGACTTCGTGGCGGGCGACGGAGAGGCGTTCCGGCTGGTCTTCGAATCCGACCTGCGCAACCTCCCGGCCGTCCGGGAGAAGAGCGAGCACACGTTCCAGCGCTGCGCGGAACTGATCGGCAAGGTCATCCGCCAGGACACCAGCATCTCCGACGACGAGGCGCACCTGCTGAGCATCGCACTGGTCGGCATGGCCGAGACCAGTGCCAGGTACTGGCTGAACAACCACGGCGCGGTCCCCAAGGACGCCGCCGAACAGCTGGTGGCCAGGCTGGCCTGGCGCGGGATCAGCGGCTGGGACCTGACCCGGCCCGCCGACGAGGACGAAGCGGAGACCGGGTCCGGGGACTGACCCCGCCCGCGACGCTCCCGCGAACCCACGCGGAACGGACCCCGGAACACCACGGTGTTCCGGGGTCCGTCGCGTTCCCGCGAGTTCTCCATGCTTTTCCCGAGCAATTACCGACCGGGCATTATCCCGAATCCCCGGGCGAAAAAGAACCACAGAATGGCCATTCCTCGACCAAGACCGGGCAATCAACGCGACACCGGCATTCAGAACGGTTCGATTAACGTGCGTCGGGTATCGCGAAACTGAGAAGTAACGCGCTTCTCTTCGCCGTATCCGTTCGGCACCGGCCACCGGCGCGCGAGCGGAACCAGCGATTCGGGGGTGAGGACGTATGGACATCGGTCAGGGCCTGATGGACGCCTGGCAGACCGTGGCGGGCTTCGTACCGCTGCTGTTGGGCTTCCTGGTGATCCTGGTACTGGGCTGGATCATCGCCTGGTTCGTGGGGAAGGGCGTCGCCAAGGGCCTGCACAGTGTCGGACTGGACCGCGCACTGCACCGCGGGGGCGTGGGCGAGTACTTCGAGCGCAGCCGCTGGACCGCCAGTGAGCTGGGCGGAAAGATCGTCTACTACGTCGGTCTGTTGTTCGTGCTGACGCTCGCGTTCAACGTCTTCGGGCCGAACCCGATCAGCACGCTGCTCAATGACGTCATCGCCTGGATTCCGCACGGCATCGTGGCGCTGATCATCGTCGTGGTGGCGGGCATGATCGCCAAGGCCGTCCGGGACCTGATCACCGGTGCCCTGGGCGCGCTGTCCTACGGCCGGTTCCTGGCCAACATCGCGGCCGTGGCCGTCCTGGCGCTCGGTGTCATCGCGGCGCTGAACCAGATGGGCGTCGCCACCACCGTCACACTTCCGGTGCTGGTCGCGGTGCTCGCCACGGTCGGCGGCATCCTGGTGGTCGGCGTCGGCGGCGGACTCATCCGCCCGATGCAGTCCCGCTGGACGAACTGGCTGGAGGCGGCCGAGCGCGAGACCGCGCGCGTGAGCGGCGGTGAGAGCAGCTACGACGCCGGACGCGAGGCGGCCATGGGCCGACCGGGCTTCAGGCCCACCGAGGGCCAGGGGGCGCGGGAGGAAGCCTCCAGCCTGCCGGGACAGCGCCCGAGGGGCGGTGAGCCCACCTCGTAGCCACGAGGAAGCCGACCCGGGGTGACCCCGGGTTCGGGTGACCCGAAGACGCAGTTGAGGGCGGGGCCAATGGCCTCGCCCTCGTCGTGTGCGCCGTCCGTGCGGCGCCCCGTCACAGGAACTCGGAGTCCCGCAGTTCCTGACGGGAGAGGTTCTCGATGCGTCGCCACGCCAGGACGCCCGTGGCGATCAACGGCAGGAACGCCAGCCAGAAGACGACGCTTCCGGGTCCGGTGAACACCATCGACGCGAGCGCGACAACGAAGATCAGTGCGAAAAGCGCGAAGTCGACGCGATCCTGCTGGATCAGGACGCCGACCGGTGGGCGCGCCGCCCCATGCCGACCGCTCCTCATTCGCTTTCCTTTCTCGCGGCTCTTCGGGCCGCTCCGCCGTTACGGTGCCCGGGTACCGCCTCGCCCCTGGAACACCGTGAATACCACGTTGCATTCCGCAGGCCACCGGTTCCGGCGGTACGCCGATCCGGATCGGGCCGCCAAGGTTCACCGGTGCCTTTTCAGCGTACGCCCAAGTGGCGGATCGCGCCGGAGAACCAGAAGGGCGATGGCCGCGAGCGGAATCGCGGCGCAGATCACACTCGCCTGCGGACGTCACCAACCTAGCGGACGAAACCACGGTCCTTCGCCAGTCGGCAGATCGCGAGAATGCGGAGCGTCTCCCAGTCATAGCTGGAGTCCTCGGAGTCCCAGCCGCGTTCGAGGCAGCCGTCAAGAAAACCGTGCAGGTACGTTCCGAGCGTGTTGGCGGTGAGTTCGGCGCCGCCGGAGACGATGCCTTCGCACACCTGTGCGGCGTGCTGGTCCAGCTCAGCGCTCATCCAGGGCGGCACCGGCGCGTCGAGGGGGCCGATCTTGTGGAAGTCACGGGTGAGTCCGGCCAGCGGGTGGCGCACGGAGGTCCCACGGGGCATGGAAGTACCTACTCGCGTGGTCAGGAGACGGGAAACTCCATCGACTCTATGTGCGCCGAACCAATGGATCGTAACGAATGTGTTGGAAATTACCCGCACTTGACCAAGTGGAACCAAGTTCCGGTCAAACGCCCAAGAAGGCAGAAACCAGTACTGGTCGGGCGTTGAGCGCGCCTATTCGGCCAGACCCATCGCGGAGAGTCGCGCCGCGTGCCCCTCCGTGAGCGAGGCGAACATCCGGCTGACGGCTGCGAGGTCGCCCAGACCGGAGTCGCCCGTCCTCTCACTCCGCTCGGCCACCTTGGGATCACGCGCCAGCATCGTGGCCAGCTGCGGCCGGTCCACCGCCACGGCCTGCGCCTGGCTCAGCGCCTCCCCCACCAGACGACGCGCCCACAGGGACAGGCGCCCGGCCAGCTTGGGGTCCTCGGCGAGCGCGGCGCGCACCTGCCCGGCGACGAACTCGGCTCGCTCGGTCTCGGCGAGCACGTCCTCGACGAGTGCGCGGGTGTCGGCGTCGGCGAGCTCGGCGACCCTGCGGTAGAAGTCACCCGCGATGCCGTCGCCGACGTAGGTCTTGACCAGGCTCTCGAGCCAGCTCTGCGGTTCGGTGCGCTCGTGCCAGGCGTCCAGGGGACTCACGAACGGGGCCATGGCCTCCTCGGGGTCCACCCCGAGCTCACCCAGGCGTTGGTGAAGCGCCTGGTAGTGGTTCTGTTCGGTGGCGGCCAGACCCGCCAGCTGCCCCTTGGTCCGCAGCGAGGGCGCCAGACCGGCGTCGTCGGCCAGACGGAAGAAGGAACCGAGCTCGGCGTAGGCGAGCAGTCCGAGCAGATCGATCACGCCGGGGGCGGCAGAGGAGCCTTGGGTCATGCCCGTCAGCGTATCGTTCGGCCTGCCCAGCACCCAATCGGGGACTTTTCGGGGACTAAACGCCTCCGGAGAACGGTTGCACCCGCTGAGAGCGGGTACGGTCCCGGCCGTCGGAGTCCGGTGAACAGCGGGGTCCACAGCACAGTGAGCAACTATGTGCACCGGGCGAACCAGCAGCTAGACTCAGCGTGATGACCGGCGCGCACGATCGCGGCGCCGCGTCCCGCACCCCAGCGACGCGGGCCCTCCCGCGAGCATCTTCCGGCGCCGCGGACGCGGGCGCCCAGCGACGTGCGACCGGACACCACAACGTGTCCTCACGAGCAGTGCGGCGTGAGGGAGCAACGGCCCACGCGCCCAGCTACGCACCGCACACGACAATCCAGCGGATGGAACCGACACATCGTGACCAGGGAACCCCCCGGGCCGCGCGGGTCCAGACGGCAGCGCCACCGAGGCTCCCTCGCCGAAGCGGGAACCGGTGAGCCGCGCCCTCCGCGGCGGTCACAAGCCGCCCGCGACCGCACCCCGCCGCGGCCACGAACAACGCTGCGGCCCGCCTAGATGGAGGCTTGAGCCCTGAGCAGCACAGCAGAAACCACGACATCCGCGACCACCTTCCGCGACCTGGGCGTGAGCCCGGAACTCGCCGACGCCCTGGAGGCGGAGGGGATCATCTCCCCGTTCCCCATCCAGGAACTGGCCCTCCCGATCGCGCTGAACAGCAGCGACATCATCGGCCAGGCGCGCACCGGAACCGGCAAGACCCTCGCCTTCGGTCTTCCCCTCCTCCAGCGCGCGCAGGAAAAGCCGGGCACGTCCAAGCGGCCACGCGCCCTGGTCGTCGTCCCCACCCGTGAGCTGGCCATCCAGGTGGCCGCCGACCTCACGACCGCCAGCAAGCGCAGCGGTGGCCGCATCCTGACCGTCTACGGCGGCCGTTCCTACGAGCCGCAGATCAACGGGCTCAAGGAGGGCGTCGACGTGGTCGTCGGCACCCCGGGGCGGCTCCTCGACCTGGAGAACCAGAAGCACCTGCGGCTGGACGAGGTCGCGGCGGTGGTCCTGGACGAGGCCGACAAGATGCTCGACCTCGGTTTCCTCCCGGACATCGAGCGCATCCTCAAGAAGATCCCGACCGAGCGCCAGGTGATGCTCTTCTCGGCCACCATGCCGAGCGAGATCGTCACGCTCTCCCGGAACTACCTGCGCCAGCCCACCCACGTGCGGGCCGGTGACGACAACGAGATCGACGGCTCGGCCATCACCAAGCGGATCGCCCAGCACGCGTTCCGCACCCACCAGATGGACAAGCCCGAGATGCTGGCCCGGCTCCTGCAGTCCGAGCAGCACGGCCAGAGCATGGTGTTCTGCCAGACCAAGCGGGCCTGCGACAGGGTCGCCGGAGAGCTCAAGGACCGTGGCTTCGCTGCCGCGGCCGTGCACGGCGACCTCGGCCAGAGCCAGCGCGAGCGGGCCCTGCGAGCCTTCCGCAACGGCAAGATCAACATCCTGGTCGCCACTGACGTGGCCGCCCGGGGCCTGGACGTCGACGACGTGACCCACGTGGTCAACTACGAGACGCCCGAGGACGAGAAGACCTACACGCACCGCATCGGCCGCACCGGTCGCGCGGGGCGCACAGGCACCGCCGTCACGTTCGTGGACTGGCAGGAGATGCCGCGCTGGAAGCTGATCAACGGCGCGCTCGACCTGGACTTCCACGAGCCCGAGGAGACCTACTCCACCTCTCCGCACTTCTTCGAGGCGCTGCGCATCCCCAAGGGGACCAAGGGCAAGCTCGCCATGGAGAAGCGCGGCGAGCACGCCGGGCTGGAGGCCGAGGAGGTCGAGGACATCGGCGACACCGGGCAGCCGCGCGGCGGCGACCGGGGTGGCCGCAAGAGCCGGGGCGGCGACCGCAAGGAAAGCGCTGAGCAGGGGGGACGCAAGAGCTCCCGTGACCGCGACCGGAACCGTTCCCGCCGACGCACCCGCAGCGGTGAGAACGTCGGCCGCTCCGAGGGTTCGGCGGAGAAGGCGTCGGTGAAGGCCGACGCCCCGACCAACGGTCCCGAGCAGTCCGCCGAGGGTGACGGTGCCCGCAGGGTCCGCCGCCGCCGTCGGACCCGTGGCGCCGTGCGCCGCGACCCCGAGAACACCTGAATCACCTAAATCACCTGATCCGAGAACGGTCGAATCCGCGTCGGGTACCCCCGGACCGGTAGTCCCATCGTCTAGGGTGGCCCGACGTGAGTACACCTGAGTTCCTCGATCCGCCGCCGGGTGTGCGGCGCACGGACCTTCGTCTTTCGTACGGTCCGGTGGCCGCACTCCGGGCCCAGCCCACCTCCGGCGGCACCGTTCTGACCCCCGCTGTCCTGGTGCACGGCTTCACCGGCAGCAAGGAGGACTTCATCGCCCTCCTCCAGAGCCTGGCGCAGGCCGGGCGGGAGGTGGTCGCGATCGACCTGCCCGGCACGTACCAGTCGCCGGGCCCCGAGACCCTCGTCCCGCCGCCCGGGGTCGAGCTGCCCGACTACCGCCTGTCCTCCCTGGGCGCGGTGGTCGGAGAGGTGCTCGACGTGGTCGGCGACGGCGGCCCCGTGCACCTGGTGGGGCACTCCTTCGGCGGGCTGGTCTCCCAGGAGGCGGCGCTGACCGAACTCACTCCGCTGGCCTCCCTCACCCTGATGTGCTCCGGCCCCGGCGCCCTGAGCGGCCCCGGCGCGGACCGAGCACGCAACCTCATCGCCGCGCTGTCGATGGACCCCACCCCGGAACGACTGCGGACGCTGTGGGACGAACGCTTCGCCGCCGAGGCCCGCGCCCGCACCCCCAAGCCCGAGGTCGTCCACTTCCTGCGCGAGCGGTTCCTGAACACGAGTGCCCTGGCCCTCATCCGGATGGCCGAGGACCTGCTGGGCGCCCGGGACCGGATCGACGAGCTGGCGGAGGTGGACCTGCCCGCCCTGGTCCTCTACGGCGAGAACGACGACGCCTGGCCGCTGGCCGAGCAGGACGGGATGGCCGAGCGCCTGGGCGCGCGGCGGCTGGTGGTCCCCGGTGCGGGCCACTCCCCCAACGTGGAGGCCCCCGAGACCACGTCGAGCGCGCTCACGAGCTTCTGGAACGAGACGGAGTCCGTGGGCCGTCGCTGACCCGCAGCCGGTCCGAGACCGGTGGTGCACGAAGACGAACGGCCGGGCCGCCGCTCCTCACTGGGGCGGCGGCCCGGCCGTTCGGGGTTGACGGGGTCCGGGGGTCAGACCCAGGAGTCGAAGTTGCGGCCCTCGGCCTCGACCGTGGTGGACGGGCCGCGGTCCGGGAGGATGCGGGTGTCCGGCGGCAGGGAGAGCAGGTTCTCGCCGATGGAGGCGAGCTGGGTGGTGTAGTCGATGTAGGTGTTGCCGACCATGCCGGGCTCGCCCTTGCGGAGGGTGTCACCGCTGAACACGGCCCCGAGCTCGCTCACGTAGAAGCCGACGGTGCCGTTGGTGGTGCCGGGCAGGGCCAGGACGTCGATGTGCAGGTCGCCGATGTCCAGGGCGCCCTCGCCCTCGACGTCGATCTCCGGGCGGTGCTCCGCTCCGTGGATGCGGCGCCAGGCACGCATCTCGCGGGGGTGCAGCGCGATGTCGGCCTCGGTCTCCTCCGCGATGGCCAGGGCCGACTCGATGTGGGGGCTGTAGCCGTTGGTGCAGGCCACCAGGTAGACCTCGCGGTCGCCGACGGCCTTCATGATCGCCTCGGCGTCGTGGGCGGGGTCGATGATCACGACGCCGTCCTTGTCGGCCTCGATGATCCAGGTGTTGCTGATGATCTCGTACTTCTCGCCGTCGAACTCGAAGGTCCCGGCGGTGCGGACGCGGATGACTCCGTCCGAGTCGGGGCCGGTGACACCGACCTCCTCCACCTCGTCGTCCTCGTCGACGGACGCGGTGGCGACCTTGGTGTCGTCCTCGGCCTTGGTGTCGGACTCGGTGTCGTCCTCGGCCTTGGTGTCGGCCTCATCGTCGGACTCGGCCCTGGGCTCGTCCTTGGCGTCCTCGTCGGACTCGTCGGCCTCGGTGGAGTCGGCGTCGGACCCGTCAGCCTTGGCCTCGGTGTCCTCGGTGTCCTCGGTGTCCTTGGCGTCAGCCTCGTTCCCGGACCCGGTGTCCTCGGTCTTGTCCTTGGTCTCCTTGGTGTCGACCGCGTCGTCCTCGGTCTCCTCGGTGACGTCCTCCGCGACCTCCGCAGCGGAATCGGTGGCCTCCTGGCCGTCCTGCTTCTTCGGCTTCCGCTTCCAGAACACGGCTCCAGACCTCTCATCCAGGGGTAAGTGCTAAATCGCTGCGACCATTCTCGCGTCCCCGCGCAGTGGTCCGTACCGTACCGAACGTCCGGCTCCGGCGGCAGGTCACCCCACGATCAGCGGTACACCGGTCGCGGGGGCTGTGAGCTCCTCGAAGGCCTCCGGTGCCGTGGTGCGACAACCCAGCCGGTGCCCGGTGAGGGCGCCGTGGTCGTCGCTGGAACCGGTCACCACCACGCCCAGGTCTGCGGCCACGCCCCGCCAGAACTTGCGCTGCGGCCGGTTGTGCGAGGGGTGGTCGGCCTCGATCCCGCCCAGGCCGGCAGCGGCCATGCGCTCGGCCAGCTCCACGGGGACGGCGCCGTTGGTGGCGCCCTCGGCCCGCCCCGGGTGCGCCAGCGAGCAGACCCCGCCCGCCTCCCGAACCAGTTCGACAGCGCGAACCGGGTCGATCGCGTACCGGGAGGCGTAGGCCGGGCCACCCGATCCGATCCACTTGTCGAAGGCGTCCTGCACGTCCCGGGCAGCGCCCGCCTCCACCACCGCCCTGGCCAGGTGCGGGCGGCCGATGGTGTTGGCGTCGGCGTACTGCGCCTCGCCCGCCCCGGCGATCTCCAGGACCCGCTCCCAGGTCACGTCAACACCGTGTTCCTGGAGCTTGCGCACCATCTCCTCGGCGCGCGAGGCCCGGTCCGAGCGCACACGGCGCAGCTCGGCGGCCAGCCCCGAGGAGCCGGGGTCGAACAGGTAGGAGACCAGGTGGACGCTGGAGCCCTCATAGGCGCAGGACAGCTCCATGCCCGGGACCAGGGTGAACCCGGAGGGCAGATGCGCCGCCGCCTCCTCGATCCCGCCGACCGTGTCGTGGTCGGTCAGGGCCAGTACGTCGAGTCCGGCGGCGACCGCGTACGCGATGACCTCGGCTGGGGCGTCGGTCCCGTCGGAGACCGAGCTGTGGGAGTGCAGGTCGATACGTGTCACCGGGCGATTGTACGTAAGCGGGGGCGTTCCCGCTCGGTGCGGGACGGAGGGCGGGCTCAGTCCTGCTCGCCCTCGACCACCAGGATGCGGCTGAGGAAGGGGCTGGGCGCCCCGAACGGCGGTTCCTGGGCGACACCGCCGTCTCGAAGGTCGCGCAGGTCCCGAAGGGAGCTGACCTCGCACATCAGCAGGCCGGTGTCGGCGGACGCGAAGACCAGCCACAGCCAGTGGGAGAGAGCCTCACCGGCGTAGGCGGCGCGCTCGCGCCCCACATCGAGGTTCCACAACGCCACCTCGTGCCCGTCGAAACGCACCTTGGCGTCGGGCGGACCGGAGTCGAACCCGTGGCCGGGGTCCGGGCCCTCCAGGCCCGCGATGCGGGCGCCTAGGCCGATCCCCGGGTCCTCCGCGACGATGACGGCCTCACCGACGCCGCCGAGGGGGTTGGGACCGGACAGGGCCACGGCCACCGCCAGGGCACCGCTGCGCTCGTCACCCACCTCCGCGAACCCGGTGACCACCCAGCCGGTCGGCAGCGGCCACGGAATCCACACGGGGACCCCTGCCTGTGAGAGGAGGGAGTCGAGTGCGGCGGGCCCCGGTGCCCGCACTCCCTGGAGGGGTGCCACCGCCCCATGGGCGTCACACCTCCACGCGCTGGTCCACAACCCCGGGGGTTGCACGGCGCGTCCGCAACGTGGACACGAGGGCTGGGCTTTCATGTTCTACGTGTTTACCCGAGTGGTGTCCTGTGAAAACGCAGAGCGGGCGGGGTGCGATCGCACCCCGCCCGCTCCGGGCGACGGCGGACCCGAAGGGCCGCCGTTCACCGCCTACTGCTGCTGACGCTTCCGGTTCGCCGTGATCCGGCCGCGCTCCTTCTGGTCGAGGATGACCTTGCGGATGCGGACGTTCTCCGGCGTCACCTCGACGCACTCGTCCTCGCGGCAGAACTCCAGGGCCTGCTCCAGGGAGAGCCTGCGCGGCGGCACCAGGCGGACGAGCTCGTCGCCGGTCGCCGAACGCATGTTGGTGAGCTTCTTCTCCTTGGTGATGTTGACGTCCATGTCGTCGGAGCGCGAGTTCTCGCCGACGATCATGCCCTCGTACACCTCGGTGGTGGGCTCGACGAACAGCGTGCCGCGCTCCTGGAGGTTGAACATCGCGAACGCGACGGCCACACCGGCGCGGTCGGCGACCAGGGAGCCGTTCGGACGGGAGCGGATGTCACCGAACCAGGGCTCGAACTTCTCGAAGACGTGGTTGGCGATACCGGTGCCGCGCGTCTCGGTGAGGAACTCGGTGCGGAAGCCGATGAGGCCGCGGGACGGGACCAGCCAGTCCATGCGGACCCAGCCGGTGCCGTGGTTGACCATGTTCTCCATGCGGCCCTTGCGGACGCTCAGGAGCTGGGTGATGGCGCCCATGTACTCCTCGGGCGCGTCCACGGTGAGGCGCTCGACCGGCTCGTGCACCTTGCCGTCGATGTTCTTGGTGACCACCTGCGGCTTGCCGACGGTCAGCTCGTAGCCCTCACGGCGCATCTGCTCGACCAGGATGGCCAGCGCCAGCTCGCCGCGGCCCTGCACCTCCCAGGTGTCGGGACGCTCGGTCGGGAGCACGCGCAGGGAGACGTTGCCGACGAGCTCCTTCTCCAGGCGGTCCTTGACCAGACGGGCCGTGACCTTGGCACCCTTGACCTTGCCGACCAGCGGCGAGTTGTTGGTACCGATGGTCATGGAGATGGCGGGCTCGTCCACCTTGATGAGCGGCAGCGCCACGGGGTTCTCGGGGTCGGCGAGGGTCTCGCCGATCATGATCTCCTCGATACCGGCGATGGCCGCGATGTCACCGGGGCCGGCCTTCTCGGCGGGCTTGCGCTCCAGACCCTCGGTCATGAGCAGCTCGGTGATCTTGACCTGCTGGGTGGTGCCGTCCGTGCGGATCCACGCGACCTGCTGACCCTTGCGGAGCTCTCCCTGCTGGACCCGGACCAGGGCCAGACGGCCGAGGAAGGGGGAGGCGTCCAGGTTGGTGACGTGGGCCTGGAGGGGCGCGTCCGGGACGTACTCGGGGGCCGGGATGGTGCCCAGGATGGTGGAGAACAGCGGGACGAGGTTGTCGTTGTCGGGCACGGTGCCGTTGGCGGGGCGCTCCAGGGAGGCCTTGCCGTCACGGGCGCACGTGTAGACGATCGGGAACTCGATCTGCGACTCGTCGGCGTCCAGGTCCATGAACAGCTCGTAGGTGTCGTCCACGACCTCGGCGATCCGGCTGTCGGGCCGGTCGACCTTGTTGATCACGAGGATGACGGGGAGCTTGGCCTGGAGGGCCTTGCGGAGCACGAAGCGGGTCTGCGGGAGCGGGCCCTCGCTGGCGTCGACGAGCAGAACGACGCCGTCCACCATGGACAGGCCGCGCTCGACCTCGCCACCGAAGTCGGCGTGGCCGGGGGTGTCGATGATGTTGATGACCACGTCCTCGCCCTCGGGCGTGGTGTAGTGCACCGCCGTGTTCTTCGCGAGAATGGTGATGCCCTTCTCGCGCTCCAGGTCGTTGGAGTCCATCACACGGTCGTCGACATCCTGGTTCTCCCGGAAGACTCCGGACTGCCAGAGCATGGCGTCAACGAGGGTCGTCTTGCCGTGGTCGACGTGAGCCACGATGGCGACGTTGCGCAGGTCACTGCGGCGGGCGGAGCCCTCGACGGGCGTAGCGCTGGACATGCTTAAGTCTCGATCTCCTGTACTGGGTAGAGACCGCAGAGTGCCACGGCCCGTAGCCAGTTTATGCGGTCATAGCGGGCTGGTTGGGAAACGTACAGGTCACCCCGGTTAGTTTCGTCACCCCGAAGGGGGTTATGCCGGGGGGTGTCCGACCGTGCGTCATCCCTGTCATGAAGGGCTTTCGTGCGTCTGGAGGAGCGGGGTGAGCTCCGCCAGGAAGGGGATGTCGGCGGGCATCCAGTCGAGGTCACGGAGCCCCTCGGCGGGCACCCAGCGCACCTCCCGGTGCTCCAGCGCCCGGGGCTCTCCGGTGAGGAGTTCGGCCCCCAGCAGGCGCAGGACGGCGGAGCGGGTGTGCCCGTCGGAGGGGGCTGGAAAGGGCACGTCGGCGCCGATCTGTTCCCTGGCCCGGACGGTGACGCCCAGTTCCTCCCGGCACTCACGGACGAGCGCCTGGGCGGGGGTCTCCCCCGGTTCGGTCTTGCCTCCGGGGAACTCCCACAGCCCGCGCAGGCGCTCGGGTTCGGCGCGCTGCGCGGCCAGGACGTGTCCGTCCCGGATGATGGCCGCGCCCACCACGATCAGTGTCTGTCGCACGAACAACCACCCTAGGCCCTCCCGGTGGAGGCGGCCGACACCCGGGTTGGCCGGGACCGGCCGTTCCCGGGCCGGCCGCAGCGAGGCCCCGGTGGTTCCCGGCCCGAACCGGGAACCGGCGCTAGGACTCCGCCGAAGGGTCGTCGAGCAGGCCGGGGATCCGCGACAGCCTGCCGTCGCGGGTGCTGACGTAGACCGAGCCGTCGCCGTGGTCCAGCCCCACACCGCAGACCGCACCGAGTCCGTCGGCCACGGCTCGTTGGAAGCCCTTGCTCACACCGTCGGTCAGGACGACCTCGTGCAACCTGCCGCCCGCCGGATCGCAGACGTGGGCGTTGGCCGCGCCGTCCGACGCCACGCGGACGCTGTGCCCCAGACCGCTCGCCACCTTGAGCGGGGAGGCGTCCTCCACTGACAGGTCGACCTCGTACAGTTCGCCGCTGTCGAACTGCCCGACGTAGGCCCGGTCCCCGTGCAGCGCCACCCCCGCGGCCCTGGGCACGGTCCAGGAGCGCCGCTCCCGCGCGGAATCGCCGTCCAGCTCGTACTCGATCAGCTTCCCCGCTGCGAAGTCGCTCACGTAGGCCCTGTCGTCGCCCGGTGCCAGCGCGACGCCGTAGGCGTGGACACCCTGGACGACCGCGGTGGGTGTGGCGGAGGGGTCGGAGAGGCTCACCGCGAGCAGGCGCCGGTTGCCGTAGTCGGCCACGTAGGCCCGGTCTCCGGCCGGGTCCAGCGCCACGTCGTTGGTGTCTCCCAGGTTCTCCGCGACGCGTTCCGTCACACCGGTGTCGAGGTCGACCCTGTGGAGCCTGCCGCCGCTGCCGCGTTCGACGACGTACGCCCTGCGGTTGGCGGTGTCCAGGGCGAGGCCCTCGGCCCTGCCCAACCCGGTGGCGATCTCGTCGGGGGCCCTCTTCGGGATCTCGACGCCGTCGTCCTTGTGGAGGGGGTGGCGCCTCTCCTCGAAGACGAGGTTCTCCAGTTCGAAGACCTCGTGCTCTCCGGCCAGGGTGGAGACGAGCTCGGCCTCTCCCCTCTGCATGAAGGGCCTGCCGTCGTCGGTGAGGTCGAAGGCGTCCTGGTCCGTCCCGGTCTCGCCGAGCTTCCAGGCGAGCACCCTGGAGTGCTTCGGGTTCCTGGCCTGGGGACCGTCCGGCCGCACCTCCCTGACCTCGACCGGCTCGGGGTAGTACAGGGCGACCCAGCCACCGAAGGTGATGGGGAACTCGTAGTCGAACCTGCGCACCTGTCGCCGCTGCGTGGCAAGGACGTCCACCCTGCTGCCGACCTCACCGCTGAGGGTGGAGGAGGTCTTGAAGCCGGTGGTCAGCGAACCGCTCACCGAAGCGGTGATCCCGAGCATCAGCTGGGCCGACAGCTCCCCGGTGCCCGTCGCGGTGCCCGTGGCCGTGGTCGTGCTCGTCGTCTGCGACTGGGACTCCGTGTCGACGCCCTGGTTGTCCTTGCTGTTCTTCAGGGTGGTCTTCTGGGAGTTGTTCAGCGCCATGCTCTTCTGTAGCTGCTGTTGCAGGGAGGCGGTGGCCTTGGCGCCGAAGGTGAGTTGTACCTGACCCTGGAGCGACCAGCTGATCGTGTTGGAGATCGAGAACTCGACCGTGTGCGACCAGGTCGTCGGGGTGGGGTCGGTCCGGTTGACGTACGTCTGCTTGGAGACCACGTCGGGCGGCGGCTGGGTGATGTCGCCCCGTTCCTCGACCAGTGGAACACCGACCGTCATGTAGGCGCGCCACCCGCGTTGGTGCGCCGACTCCTCCCTTTCGGGAAAATCGCCGAAGCGACCCTTGTTCAGGGAGAAGCCGGTGGGGTACACGTACCGGTCCCTGCCGTCGGGGGTCTTCTTCTCCGCCTTCCTCCTGAGTTTCTCCCTGTCCCGTTCCAGGATGACGGGCGCCTTGGCGGCGATGTCGAGTTCCCTGAGGTTCCTCCCCGTCATCGGGTGGCGGATGAACCGTTCTCCGAGACGAGTTGTACTCACGTTGTTCCTGGTGGGGCCGCCCATGTCCTTCGTCCTCCTCGAATGGTCGAATGCGTCTTCCCGGTGTCCTTGGAAGTCGCCCGCCGACCGGCGTGAAAGGGACACCCGATCGGAGCGAACGTCCGGCCCGGATTCAGTCCGTGGTCGGTTTTCGGTCGAAACCCCTGACGTTCTCTGTCGACCGCTCGTTGTCCTTCCTCAGTTCCTCCCGGTCCTGGTCACTGATGCTCGGCTGGTCCTCCTCCTCGACTTCCACCGTCACCTTCCCGAACGCCTCGTCCCTGGTGGAGGAGGCCATGTCGGTCGTCGAACCGGGGTCCTCGCTGGCGGCTCGCTGCTCGGTGGCGGCGGCCCGGGTGTTCCCGAACAGGGGGGCGACGAAGCCGCCAAGGATGTTCAGCGCCTCAGGAGAGGTCTCGCGCACGAGTTTCGGATCGCGTTCGACCTCGGGGATTCCGTCGAAGAGTTCCGGATCGACGCCCTCCCATTCGGGGCGCGCGCCGGGGATCCTGCCGTGGACGTCCCTGGCCGACTCCTCGGCGGCACCGGCCTCCTTTCCCCCGTTGCCGAATATGTTCTTGAAGGTCATGGCCTCTCCCATCGCTTTTGTCGGTTGTCATGGGTTCGCGGGCACGACGCACAACCGCCCGGAATTCGGTGGTCGAAACGTGATCCACATCGGAGGAAGGGGCGCCCGGGAGCCGTCCTCGGAAAGGGCACTGAGGGGCCGGATTCCGAGGGCCCGTCGCGTCAGGGGGTTGGGCGGCTCCGCGTCCTTCCATACCCCCATGATGAACCATTTACCCGGATCGGTCATGCGGTTTCCGGACAGATTCCCGTTCGTCTTGAAAGTCGTCTGGAAAGTCGCGAATAGGAAACTCGCGAAAAAAAGATCCCCATGTCGGAAATTGGGGGACGAAAAGTGCGCGAGTCAGTCGGAGGACACGGCGAGCGGTCTGCGCAGGCGGTGCGCGAGGGAGGTGTACCGGCGTCCCGAGGAGGCGTTGGCCACCGCGCGGGCCAGGGCGCGGCGGGAGCCCACCAGCACGACCAGCTTCCTGGCCCTGGTGATACCGGTGTAGAGCAGGTTGCGTTGCAGCATCATCCACGCCGAGGTGGTGACGGGGATGACCACCGCCGGGTACTCGCTGCCCTGGGACCGGTGCACCGTGACGGCGTAGGCGTGGGCGAGTTCGTCCAGCTCGGCGAAGTCGTAGGCGATCTCCTCGTCCTCGTCCGTGCGCACGGTCAGCTCCTGGCCCACCTGGTCGATGCCGGTGACCACCCCCAGGGTCCCGTTGAACACCCCGTTCGCGCCCTTGTCGTAGTTGTTGCGCACCTGGGTGACCTTGTCCCCCACGCGGTAGACCCGGCCGCCCAGCCTGCGCTCGGGGACGTGGTCTCCGGGCGGTGTCAGCGCGGTCTGGAGCGCCGCGTTGAGGTTGACCGACCCGGCCGGGCCGCCCTTCATGGGGGTGAGGACCTGTACGTCCCGGCGGGGGTCGAGGGCGAAGCGTCGGGGGATGCGCCGCGCCACGACGTCCACGACCGTCTCGGCGGTCTCCTCGGCCTCGTCGCAGGCGAAGAGAAAGAAGTCGGACATGCCCTGGAACTCGGGGGGTTCCCCCTGGTTGATCCGGTGCGCGTTGGTGACCACACCGGACTGCTGGGCCTGGCGGAACACGTGGGTCAGGCGCACGTGCGGTACGGGGGAGCCCTCCTCCAACAGGTCCCGCAGAACCTGCCCTGCGCCCACGGACGGCAGCTGGTCCACGTCGCCGACGAACACCAGGTGTGCCCCGGGCGGGACCGCCTTGACCAGTTTGTTGGCCAGAACGAGGTCGAGCATGGAGGCCTCGTCCACCACGAGGAGGTCGCAGTCCAGGGGGTTGTCGCGGTCGTGCGCCGCCTCCCCGCCGGGGCGCAGTTCGAGGAGCCGGTGGACGGTGGAGGCCTCGAGGCCGGTGAGTTCGGTGAGGCGTTTGGCGGCCCGCCCGGTGGGCGCGGCCAGGATGATCCTCGCGTCCTTCACCGACGCCATGGTGACGATGGAGGCCACCGTGTAGGACTTGCCGCAGCCCGGCCCGCCGGTGAGGACGCAGACCCTGCTGGTCAACGCCTCACGGACCGCGTCCCGCTGGGCCTCGGCGAGGGTGGACTCCGAACGCCTGTCGAGCCAGTCGAAGGCCTTGGGCCAGTCGACGTCGGTGAAGGCGGGCAGACGCTCCAGTGGAGTCTCCAGCAGGGAGCGCAGACCGGCGGCCAGGCCGATCTCGGCCCGGTGGAAGGGCAGGAGGTAGACCGCGCGGACCGGTTCGTCGTCGGGGCCGGGCACGGTCTCGCGGGCCACACCCTCGGCGGCGACCAGCTCGGCCAGGCACTCGATGACCAGCCCCGTCTCCACCTGGAGGATTTTCACCGCGGCGGAGATGAGCCGTTCCTCCGGCAGGAAGCAGTGCCCGTCGCCGCCGGACTCCGAGAGGGTGAACTGGATGCCCGCCATCACCCGCTGGGGGCTGTCGTGCGGGACGCCGACCGCCTGGGCGATGGTGTCGGCGGTCCTGAACCCGACCCCCCACACCTCCGAGGCCAGCCGGTAGGGCTCCTCCTGGACCACCCGGATGGAGTCGTCGCCGTACCTCTTGTAGACGCGCACGGCCAACGAGGTGCTGACCTGCACCCCCTGGAGGAAGACCATCACCTCCTTGATGGCCTTCTGTTCCTCCCAGGCGTCGGTGATGAGTCCGGTGCGCTTGGGCCCCAGTCCGGGGACCTCGATCAGGCGGGCGGGCTCCTCCTCGATGACGTCGAGGGCCTCGGTGCCGAAGTGGTCGACGATCCGCTCGGCCATACGCGGCCCGATCCCCTTGATCAACCCGGAGCCGAGGTAGCGACGGATGCCCTGCACCGTGGCGGGCAGCACCGTGGTGAAGTCGTCCACGTGGAACTGGCGGCCGTACTGGGGGTGCGACCCCCAGCGGCCGTACATGCGTAGGGACTCGCCGGGCTGGGCGCCCGGCAGCGAGCCGACCACGGTGAGCAGGTCGTGGCCGCCACGGCCGGTGTCGACCTTGGCGACGGTGTAGCCGTTCTCCTCGTTGGCGAAGGTGACGCGCTCCAGGACGCCCTGGACCACCGCCCGCGAGTGCGTGGACATGGAACCACCCTCCTCTCAGCGGTCGTCCGTGCCGGGCAGCGGCGGGGCGTCGTCCCCCAGGACCGCCAGCACGCGGTCCCGGTCCGCACGGCGCAGCCCCGCGGCCACCTGGGTGTACGAGTGCACCAGCATCTCCACCAGTTCGTCGTCGGGGACGGTGCCGTCCAACCGCACGGAGTTCCAGTGCCGCTTGTTCATGTGCCAGCCTGGGGTGACGGCCGGGAACCGCCCGCGCAGGTCCAGGGCGAGTTCGGGGTCGCACTTGAGGTTGACCGTGACGGCCTCCTCGGCGGAACCCCCGGTGAGGAGGGCGAACATCCTCTGGTCGGCCACCTTGTAGACGAGCGGCCCCGGACCGAAGGGCTCACTCTCCCGGGCCTCGGGAAACCACAGCGCCGCGTCGATGAACTGTTCTGGTGTCATGCCCTCTCCCCCACGCCCGGTGTTCGACCGGTGTCCGGTTCGAGCCTGCCAGAACGCACCGACCTTCGGGGCCCCTCCCTCAGCCTGTGGACAACTCTCCCGGCGCCGCGGAGACGGGCCCGAGGAGGGGACTCACGGATATGATCCGCTCGAACCTCCCCCACTGCCGGTTGGAGTGCCCATGAAGGCGCGCGGTGTACGCAGGCTGGCCCCGCTCGAACCGGGGGACCCCGTGGAGGTCGCGGGGCACCGGGTACGCGGCCGGGTCGGCTCGGGGGGCATGGGCACCGTGTACGCCGCCGAGTCCCCGGGCGCCCACGGCTACCTGGCCGTCAAGGTGGCCCACCCGGGACTCGCGCGCGACCAGCGGATCCGGGAGCGCTTCACCCACGAGGCCCGTCTGCTCGCCAAGGTGGACAGCCCGTGCGTGGCGCGGTTCGTGCGCGCGGACGTGGAGGCCCTGCCGCCGTGGATGATCACCGAGTACGTCCCGGGGCCGACCCTGCGCCACCACGTGGAGCGGTTCGGACGGCTGCGCGGCGGCATGCTTCTCGGGCTGGCGGCGGGCGTGGCCGAGGCGCTGCGCGCCGTGCACGCGGCGGGGGTGGTGCACCGCGACCTCAAGCCCGGCAACGTGGTGCTGTCCGGCCGGGGGCCCAAGCTCCTGGACTTCGGTATCGCGCACGCCGCGGAGGACCCCGACCCCACCAAGTGGCGGCGGCTGCGCCGGATGCGCCGGGCCTACCGGACGCTCGGGCTGCCCTCCCCGGAGACCCTGGCGGACCAGCGCACCGCCCGGATGCTCGACCGTCGGGGCACCCCGGGGTGGATCAGCCCGGAGCAGTACCGGCGTCAGCCCACCACGCACGCGTCGGACGTGTTCCTGTGGGGCGCGACGGTGGCCTTCGCGTCCGTGGGGCACGACCCGTTCGGCACCGCGCCGCCCAGGGAGATGGCCCGGAGGGTGACCATGGAGGAGCCCGACCTGCGGTACCTGCCCGTGGGGCTGGAGAAGCTGGTGGTGGCGGCGCTCAGCAAGGACCCCGACGAGCGCCCGCGCTCCGGGGAGCTGCTGCGCGCGGTCCTGGACCTGGAGGGAACGGAGGGCGGGGTCCGGGCCCGGGCCGGCGTGGGAGACGGGGGTGTGCGCGGACTTCTGGAGCGCCACTGGACCCGGGTCGCGGTGCGATCGCCCCTGCCGCCCCGCGAGGGCCGGTTCTTCGGCCGCCCGCCCGGCTAGGGCACGCCCGGCAAGAGTGCGGGAGGCACGACGCCCCCTGCGGGGGTCGGCAGGGGGCGCGGAGCGAGCGGAGTGGGATCAGAGCAGGCCGAAGTAGGCCCGGCTCTCCTTGGACCACATGAAGGCCAGCATCGCGGCCGCGAAGCCCAGCGGGACGATCGCGAGGAGTTCGCCCCCGAGCAGGGACCACAGCAGGATGCCCGCGGCGGCCCCCTGGAACAGCAGGGTGCTCCAGAAGACGCCGACCGTGCGACGGCGGAGTCTGCTGGCGATGAGCAGGGACAGCGACCCGTAGATCCCCGTCACCACGGCCATGAGACTCATCTGCGCGCGCATCATCTCGGCGTCGAAGGCCAGTGCCACACCCTGCTCGGCGGCGAGCGCCGCCTGCTCTTCCAGCGCCTCGTCCATCATCTCGGCGGGCGCGGACAGCCCCATGAGGAAGAGCAGCAGGAGCAGGAGTCCGCTGACACCGCCGACGAACATCAGCGTGCGGACGGTCACGACCCTGCGGGGCATGGGGGCGTCGGGACGCAGGGCCTCCAGGTGGGGCGCGTCGAAGTCGGGCATCCCCCGTTGCGAGGGCACCCCGCTCCGTCCCGAGTCGGGGTCGTACGGGTCCTGGCCAGAGGGAAACACGGACGTCCTCCGAGGGAATCGAGCCGACTGTCCCCTCCATGGTAGGGGCGCGGCGTCGTGGGAGCGCGAGTCCCGGGGCCGCTCCGACGCGGGTTGGTCCGAAACCAACTACGGAACGCGACCGCAATACCCCCGACGTGACCCTGGGCTATCGTCTCAGTGCGAGAACCTGCACGCACACGGGAGGTTCTGCAAATCGTAACCCCCGGGCCCGTGCCCGAACACCCGTCCCCATCTAGGGTGAAAAAACTCCGACCCCTCCGGCCCCCGGGGCGGAATCCCCGCACAGTCCCCCAAAGGAGTCACAGCAGACATGTCCAGACTCGTGCGCGCGACCGGCGCACTGATCCTGACGGGCGCGCTGATGGTGCCCCTGGCCCCGGCGGCCAGCGCGTACGCACCCACGGACACCCCTGACGGAGACGCGGCCTTCACCCTCACGCTCCTGCACGGCAACGACCCCGAGTCCGCCCTCCTGCACTCCTCCGCCGACCCCGACTTCGGCGGCGCCGCGCGCTACGCCAGCCTGCTCCACCAGCTGCGCGACAGCGAGAACGCGGGCACCGGCGCCGGCTCGGGCGAGTCCGCTAACCGCGGCGTGGTCGCCGTCAACTCCGGCGACCTGTACCTGCCCGGCCCGGAGTTCGCCGCCTCCCAGGAGGAGGGCGCACCCTTCTACGACGCGATCGCCACCTCCCACATGGGCTATGACGCGATCTCCATGGGCAACCACGAGTTCGACTTCGGTCCGGACGTGTACGCCGACTTCATCGGTGTCCTGCCCGAGAGCACCCCCGTGGTCGCCGCCAACGTGGATGTGTCCGGTGAGGCCTCGCTGGCCGCTCTGGAGGCCGAGGGACGGATCGCCCCCAGCACCGTCGCCGAGGTCGAGGGCGAGAAGGTCGGTATCGTCGGCGCGCTCTACCCGCCGTTGGCCACCATCACCAGCCCGCGCGACGTCGTGGTCGACGAGGTCGTCGGCCCGGTCCAGGCCGAGGTCGACCGCCTCTCCGCGGAGGGCGTCGACAAGATCATCCTCATCTCGCACCTCCAGAACATCACCTACGAGGAGCGGGTCGCCAAGGAACTGACGGGTGTGGACGCCATGGTGGCCGGTGGCGGCCACGAGGTGATGGCCAACCCCGACGACGCCCTGGTCCCCGGTGACGAGGTCACCGTCCACCCCGGCACCGGCGAGCCCCTGTCCTACCCGCTGCTGGCGGACAACGCGGACGGCGAGGAGGTGCCCATCGTCACGGCGGGCTCCGACTACAAGTACGTGGGCCGCCTGGTCCTCAACTTCGACGCCGCCGGGGACCTCCTCTCCGTGGGCGACCGCTCCGGCCCGGTCCGGGTCTCCGGAACCGGCGAGGACGCCGTGGAACCGCACCCCGAGGTGGAGGCGGAGGTGACCAAGCCGGTCACCGACTACGTCGCCGAACTCGCGGAGACCGAGGTGGCCCGTAGCGAGGTCGCTCTGGACGGCACGCAGAACCCGGGTGTACGCACGCAGGAGACCAACCTCGGCAGCCTCATGGCCGACGCCCTGCTGGACACCGGTGAGCGCAACGCCGAGGAGTACGGCGTCCCCAAGCCGCAGATCGGCATCCAGAACGGCGGCGGCATCCGCAACGCCTCGGTGATCCCGGCCGGTCCGCTGACGGTGCTGGACACCTACTCGATCGCGCCGTTCGCCAACCAGGTGGCCGTGGTCCCCGAGATCCCGCGCGGTCAGATCAAGGAGCTGCTGGAGCGCGGCGTGGCCTCCGCGCCCTCCGCCGACGGCGGGTTCATGCAGGTCGCAGGAGTCAACTTCGCCTACGACCCCGAGCGCACCGCGCAGGTCGTGGACGAGGACGGCGAGGTGCTCACCCAGGGCGAGCGGGTGCGCAACGCGATCCTGCACGACGGCACGGTCATCGTCGAGGACGGCGAGGTCGTGGACGGCGCGGCCATCACGGTGGTCACCAACGACTTCTCGGCGGGCGGCGGCGACATGTACCCGTTCCGCGGGGCCGACTACACCGTGGTGGGCTCCACCTACCAGGGCGCGCTGGAGCGCTTCCTCAGCGGGACCCTCGACGGCGGGATCAGCGCCGAGGACTACCCCGAGGGCGGCGCAGGCCGCATCGTGGTCGGCGAGAAGGCCACCGTGCCCCCCGGCGGTGACGACGGCGGTGACGACACCGATCCGCCCGCGTCGCCGAGTCCCAGCCCGAGCCCCAGCCCCAGTCCGAGCGAGAGCCCGACGAGCGGGCCCACCGACGGTCCGGGCGACCAGAAGCCCGGCGCCCCCGACGACAAGAAGGGTGGCACCCTTCCGGTGACCGGTGGGGCCCTGACCGGCCTGGTCATCGCCGCCCTGGTCGCCATCGGCGCCGGTGGCGCGGCCCTCTACCTGAGTCGTGGGCGCAGGTCGGCCCCGGGCACCGGGGAGATCGAGGGCTGATCCCGACCGGACCCCGTCGTCGACGCGGGTCGGACAGCGAACGCGGGCCCGTCCGAGTGGAGACTCGGACGGGCCCGCGCGTCATGTGGGGCCGGTCCCAGGGGTGCGGGAGCAGTCAGCAGCGGGGCAGCCCCTCGATCGGCTTCCATGGCTCACTGTCGCGGAAGGCGGTGGCGCTGACGAAGACGTCGCGGTTGCCGGTGTCGTCGTCGGTCAGGGCCCACCAGGTGGAGTAGCCGTCCTCGCCGTCGGAGTGCGGTTCGCCCTCCACCTGGCAGAAGAAGTAGTGGCGCCCGGCCCAGAGCCAGCCGCCCGTGGGGTAGCGGCTCTCCTGGGACCAGTAGGTCCGGGCGTCGCGCCAGGTGGAGTAGTAGTGCCGGTGGGAGAACGCGGTGGCCTCGGGTTGATGGGCCGCCTCGTCCGAGGAGGGGGCCACCGGGGTCTCCACGCGTACGGCCTCCGCGACGGTGTGCCCGGCGGCCGGAGCCGCGAGCGCGGTCGGTAGGACGACGGCGAGGGCGAGGGTCAGCGCGGCCGGCGCCCCGAGGGGTGTCCCCGTCCCCCGCCACTCCCCCCATCCCCTTGGTCTGGTCGGGCCCTTCGGGCCACCCGGTCGGCTTCCGGCCTTGTCGTTGCGCCGCACCATCCACACTCCTCACGTGCCCCGGACCGGGATCGGGGTCCGAGATGGGTGACGGGCCCGGTGGGGTGCGGCCCCGGAGGACCGCCAACCACCACCAACACCACCATTGCCACCCCTATCATCACTCAGAGTGTTCAATTGGGCGCGTTACGACGCGGACTGGTGGCCAGCGGGTCAGCAACCGGTGAAGTTCCTGGCGTCGCTGGTCATGTCGTCACGCTCGGACTGGTCCATGCCGCTGCCCTCGAACCAGATGAACACGATGTGGCAGGCGTTCTGTGCGTCGACCACGTCGTTGTCGTCCTCCTCGATCTGGGCGCGCAGCCCCGCGATGACAATCGAGGCGGAGAAGATGTCCTCGAAGGCGATGATGCGGGCCAGGTTGGTGTCCATCGCGCCCGTGCAGGCGAAGGCCTCCTCGTCGTCACAGATCTCGTCGGTCTTGTCCACGCCCGCCTCGAGACCGTGGTCTCCGCTGAGCTCGGAGATGATGTCCTCGACGGTCGCCAAATCCTCGGGCTCCTGCGTGGGGACGGTGCTGGGCTCCTCGGTGGGCTCGGGGCTGGGGAAGGGGTCCTCGGTGGGGCTCGGGGACTCCTCGGGTGTGGGCGAGGGGGACGGTGAGGGAGCGGGTTCGGGCTCCCGCTCCGCCGCGATCCGACCGGTCACGACGCCGCCCAGGGCGAGTCCGCTGCCGAGGAAGGAGGCCCCGGCCAGGATCGCGATGACGGCGAGCACCGCGACGAGGCCGGTTCCGTACCGACCCCTGGGAGGCGGCGGCGTCGGGTGGGGCGGGCCCTGCGGAGAAAAGCCGAATTCGTTACCGCCCGGGGGCGGCGGATGGGGATTCACGTCCTGGCTCCTCTGCTGTCAGGTGGGTTCTGGCGGAGGGCACTCCTACACCCCGCGTTCCAGCTTCCCAGTTTCACCAAGAACGTGCAAAGAAAGGGCTGCTGATAGCCATTTGCACTATTTGACCGGTATGTGATTCGCGTATTTTCGGCCAACCTTGGGCCATCCGGCGCGCATAATAGGGAAATGCGCCACCCTGGACCTACGATCGGCTCCATGACCTGCGTTTTGCTGGCCGAAGACGATGTCTCGATCTCCGAGCCTCTCGCGCGCGCACTCCGACGCGAGGGCTACACGGTAGACGTGACCGTCAACGGCATTGAGACACTCGACCGCGCCCGTGCGGGAGACATCGACCTCATGGTCCTGGATCTCGGGCTCCCCGAAATGGATGGCCTCGAGGTGGCACGTCGGCTCCGCGCCGAGGGTCACGGAACGCCGATCCTGATCCTGACCGCCCGAGCGGACGAGGTCGACACAGTCGTCGGCCTCGACGCCGGTGCCGACGACTACGTGACCAAACCGTTCAGGCTCGCCGAACTCCTGGCCCGCGTCCGCGCCCTGCTGCGGCGTGGCGGGGCCGAGGTACCGGTGGTCCACGGTGTCCGAATCGACAACGACTCTCGGCGTGCCTGGCTGGGCGACCGCGAGCTCCAACTGACCACCAAGGAGTTCGACCTGCTGCGCGTCCTCGTACGCGACGCGGGCAAGGTGGTCACCCGAGAACAGATCATGCGGGAGGTGTGGGACACCAACTGGTGGGGGTCGACCAAGACCCTGGACATGCACATCTCCTGGTTGCGCCGCAAGCTCGGCGACGACGCCAACCAGCCTTCCTACATCACGACCGTCCGGGGCGTGGGTTTCCGGTTCGAACGAGACTGACACGACCTTGGGTTCGACGCGCTTGCCAGTCGACCGCCCAGGGGGTCGGACGGACGTGAGGTGACATGCGCAGGCGGATGGTTTTCTCCACCCTGGTGGTGACCGTCATCGCCGTCATGCTGCTCGGGCTGCCCCTGGGTGCGCTCACCTACAAACTGGTGCACGACGAGGCCAGTCGGCAGCTTGAGGGCGAGGCCGAACTGATCGGCGCCGAGAGCGACAACATGTTGCAGCTCCACGGCGAGCTGGACCTGGCGGAGTTCGACCGGGAACACCCGAACAGGTTCGTCCGCATCACGCCCGCGGGCGAACCGACCGCCGTGACGGCCGGCGATCCCGCGTTGAACCCCGAGGCCGTGGACTCACCGCGCCTGCTCAGGGCCACCGTCACCACCGGCCGCGACACCAGGGTCGAAGTGTGGAGCGACGGCGAGGACGTGCAGGAGAGCGTGGTCCGCGCCTGGCTGGGGATCGCCTCACTGTCCATGCTGGCCATCGGGGTCGCCGTGGGCCTGTCCATGTTCCAGGCCCGCCGCCTCACCCTGCCCCTGGTCGATCTCGCCGCCACCGCCGAACGCCTCGGCTCCGGGGTCACCACACCGTGGGGGCACCGCTACGGCATCCCGGAGGCCGACCGCGTCGCCGAGGTGCTGGACCGCAGCGCCGAGCGCATCGCCGGGCTCATCGCCACCGAGCGCCACTTCGCCACCGACGCCTCACACCAGCTCCGCACACCGCTGACCGCGCTCACCATGCGGTTGGAGGAGATCATCGCCGAGTCCGGCAACGCGCAGGTGGTCAGGGAGGAGGGCGAGGCCGCCCTCGCCCAGACCGAACGCCTCGTGGAGACCGTGGAGAGCCTGCTCGGCCGCGCCCGCAAGAGCCAGAACCCCGAGGTGGAACCGGTGGAGCTCGACCCGGTGCTCAACCACCTCCAAGCCGAGTGGTCTCCCGTCTTCCAACAGGAGAAACGCCGACTGCTCGTCACCGGAGACCCCGGGCTGACCGCCATGACCGTCCCCACCGACCTCGCCCAGATCCTGGCGACCCTGGTGGAGAACGCCTACAAGCACGGTGCGGGGACGGTGACCATCCGCCGCCTCGACACCGGTCAGTCCGTGCGCATAGAGGTCAGCGACGAGGGCGAGGGCGTTCCCGAGCACCTGTCCGGGCGGATCTTCGAACGCGAGGTCAGCGGGGGCGGCGGCACCGGTCTCGGGCTCGCCCTGGCCCGCCACATCGCCGAGTCCGAGGGCGCGAGGGTGGAACTGGTGCAGACCAGACCGACCACCTTCGCGCTGTTCCTGCCCGCCGGGGCGGGGGGGCTGTCCAAGATGACGGGCCCCGTCTGACCTGTGTCTCCTTGGGCCTCCGCTTCGCTTCGGCCCGTGTTCGGGCGCCAGGAAGGGCAGGAACCTTCGGCACCTACGGTGTGCTGGCTCGTTCCTCGCAATCCCACCTCCGGCACCTCCAGAACACTGTCGGCGCCCGAACGGGCACCCCCCGGTTGCCAAGGCCACAGAGGGGTTGCCCGTTCGAGCGCCGGAGAGTCCGGGTTTCAGCAGGCACTGTGCAAGACGAGTCAGGCCGCCAGCGAGGAACGAGCCAGGCGTGGACGAGGATGAAGAACAGCTCCGCAAAGGCGCCGAACACGCATCGAAGCGAAGCGGAGATGCAAAACAAACACGGCTAGTTGGCGCTGGCGTGGGCGGTGGACCCCTGAGCGGCGGGGGTCTGGCCCCGGACCACCAGGTCGCTCCACATCCCCCGGACCCGCCCAAGGCCGTAGACGGAGGTCACCTCCGCGCGGGCCCGCTCGCTTTCGTCGACGAACCGGCCCTCGGAGACCGTCGTGTGGATGGCCTCGGCCATGGCCACCGCGTCGTCGTGGATCCAGTGCGGGTCGTAGATGGTGTCCGAACCCGGCCACGCGAGCAGGGCGGGGACCCCACCGGAGGCCGCGCACTCGGCGGGGGCCAGGTGGAACGACTCGTCGTCGCTGGTGGAGATGACGAACCCCACCCGGCGCAGCCAGGTGGCCACGTCCGGCCCGAAGCCGTCGAAGACCACCCCGGAGGCCAGGTTCTCGTCACGCTGGATGCGCCGGTACACCCGCTCGAAGTAGGAGCGCTCCTCCGGCCGGTTCCAGATCCACCAGTACTCCCACGGCTGCTTGGTCTTGACCGACAGCGTGTAGCGCGGGTCCATCCGGCGCAGCTCGGAGAGCACGTCCAGCCCCCGGTCCAGGCGCTTGCGGGACGGCGCGATCCCGATCATGCCGAGCGAGAACTCGGCCCCGGCGAGCTTCGGGCGGTCCAGCTGACGGTCGTCCACCCAGTTGGGCAGCACCACGACCTTCTCGGCGGGCCAGCCGGTGAGCTCGCGGGTGAGGTCGGCGTAGTGCGGGCTCACGCAGACGACCGCGTCGACCTTGGCGATGTCCAGGCGGCGCGGCCACTCCGCGTACAGCTCGAAGCGGTGCAGACGCACGATCAGCCGCTGGTCCGGGCGCTTCCACTTGGCGTAGAAGAGCGCGTTGGGCCCGCACCACTCGCAGATGACCACGTCCGCCCAGGAGGCGAGCTCCCGGGACCGGTACTGGTCGTGGGTGCTCAGCCCCTCCCACTCGTCGATGCGCACGTCCAGGCCGGGCAGGGAGTCCAGGTACTCGGCCAGGCGGGTGAAGAACTTGAGGTCGTGCCCGGCGATGACCACCTTGAGCGGGCGCTCGGGGTCGGTGCCCTCGGGGGCCGCGGGAATGGCCTCGGCCAGGTATCCGCGCAGGCGCTCGGCGGCGCGTTCCAGGGTGTGGTTCGCGGCGGCCCTGCGGCAGCGTTCGGCGGCCTCGGTGTACACGGAGCGGTCGTGGTAGGCGCGGGCGACCACCGCGGCCACCGAGGCGGTGTCCTCACCGGCGAACAGCGGGTAGTCGGCGCCGAGCAGGGCCTCGTGCATGGGCGTGCGGTTGAGGACCACCGGCAGGCCGAGCGCGCCGAGTTCCAGCACCTTGGTGGACAGCTCCAGGCTGGCGTCCATCTCGGGGTCGCGCCAGGACAGTCCGAAGTCGCACTCGGCGGACTGGCGGAGCGCGTCGGCCCTGGCCATGCCGCCGCGCCAGTCCACATGCGGGGTGCTCTCCAGAGCCCTGCGCATCCGCTTGGCCCAGTCGGCGGGCTCGGCGTGGATCTTGTCGCCGATCATCACCAGTTCGGAGTCCACCCCGAGCCGGGCCAGCTCCTCGGGCAGGCCGGTCATCTCCAGGGTGTTCCAGCGGGGCGCGAACTTGCCGGTGTAGGCCAGGCGGGTGCGCGCGTGCGTTTGGCCCTCGGCCGCGATCCCCTCGGGCACCACCGCGACCGGCGGGAACAGAACGGACCGGCCGCAGGCGGCGGGGACCGTGGACTCCAGGAAGGCCCGCAGCTCCTCCGTCTGGCAGAGCACGAACCGGGAGGCCAGCGCGATGTCGGTGAGCTCGGCGGTGGCGGTCGCGGTCAGTTCGCCGACGCTGTGCGGGAAGTCCGTGAGGTAGGTCCACAGCCTCCCGGCCAGGCTCTCCTCCTGGGCCGCCAGCCCGGCGAGTCGGCGGCCCCGGACGACGACCAGGTCGAAGGGCCTGCGCGAGTGCAGACCGCCCATGATCTCCACGGCCTGCTCGGGCGTGAGACCGCGCGGGCCGAGGTCGGACAGCAGTCTGTCCTCGTAGGGACGGACCAGGTGGACCCCGGGGTTCGCGGTGAGCGGCGCGGTGAGCCGGTCGGTGCGGACCTGGGCCTTGAGCAGCAGGGTGACCTCGCAACCCGCCGCCGCCAGGGCCTGCGCCATCGACTGCGCCCAGATCGCCGAGCCGTCGATGATGTTCAGGTCCACGTCCCCGTACAAGAGTGCGCGCGGAGGAGCTGTGCTCACGTTCTTCCCTTCGGATGCTGATGGGTGGCCCGAGTTTTGCGTACTACCGCGCCGCGCGCGCCCGTCGGGGGCGACTCGGGCGTGGCGGTGGTCAACCGACCGCACCCGTCGAGGCGTCGGCGTGGGTCGGTCCCTCGTTGTCGCCGTCGGTGCCGGACCCGTGGTCCGGCCCGAGGGCCAGGAGCCGGGTGCCGCGCCGGTTCCACTCCGCCGGGAGCCAGCCCCGGCGCAGCAGGTCGGTCCGGGCCAGTTCCGGGGTGACCGAGGTGACGAACACGTACTGTCTGCCCCCGGTGTCACGGTCGAAGAAGCCCCGTTCCCCCAGGCCCGGGGTCTTCTGGTCGCCGGTGTCGGGGGTGCCGACGGCGTCGGCGCCCGAGCACTCGGCGGCGCAGGCGAGGTCGGCCAGGCGGTGACGGCCGACCGGGGCGGTCCACAGGTGCGCCCACGGGGAGGCGGCGCGTTCGGCCAGGGCCGCCCAGTGCTCCGGTTCGAACCCGCCGACCTGGGACCGGGTGCCCTCCCGGGTGAGTTCCTCGGGAGTGTCGGGGGCGGTGGTGCGGACCGCGCGCACCGTCAGGCCCTCGGCACGCAGGCGCTGGACGCCCGGCATCCGCGCGGCGGTGTCGGGGACGACCACCTCGGCTGGGCGCAGGCGGGAGCCGAGGAGGTCGTCGGCGAGGCGGTCGGCCTCGGGTTCGGAGGCCGGGTCGGCCAGGACCGCGACCCCTCGGCCGCTCAGCGGGAGTTCGGTGCCGGGGGTGCCCGACGGGAAGTCGAGGCCCTCCAGGAGGGTGACCAGCCGGACGGGCGCCGCCTCGTCGAGGAACACCTGGCGCAGCATGGCCCGCACCTCACGGGGTGTGGGCGGCTCCGCGCGCAGTCGGGGCACGGTGACCGCGAGGTCCTCGGCATCGGGAACGGGCACGGCCGGGTGGGAGACCACCCGGGTGCCACAGGCCCACGCGCGGCGGCGCAGACGCAGGTCGCCGTGGCCGGACTCGGGAATCACCGCGACGTTGGCCGCGCGCAGGGCGTCGGGCAGTTCGGGCGAGTCGGCGTCCACCACGCCCACGCCGAGGTCCACCAGGACGTCGGGGACCGGCTGCTCCGGGGAGGTGCGGACGAAGACCGCCTCCGGGCCGGAGACGAGTTCGGCGGCCACGGGGTTGAACAGGTGCAGCGGCACACCGGCGTCGCCCTTGTGCACGCGGTCGAAGCCGAGCTGGCGCAGGGCGGGCGGGGACGGGGCGTCGTCGAGCAGGACCGTGGGGATGCCGCGGGCCGCCGCCGACTCCAGCACCCAGTGCAGGGCGCGGGTGCGGTCGACGGCCGCTGGGTCGCCCACGTGGGCCCAGGGAGAGCCGGGAGCGGCCGCCGAGGAGGACACCAGGAGCAGGTCGACGTCGACGGCGTCCATGACGATCTGGGCGTCGTGCGGGCGCAGCGGCACCGAGCGCAGGTAGGGGTCGACCGCCTTCTGGACGGCCGGGCCGAGGACGGTGGCGACCACCAGCAGGTCCTCGCGGCCTCCGCTCAGCCCGGTGAGGAGGCGGGCCTCCTGCCGGTCGGCGTCGAAGGAGCGGACGGGCTCGACACCTCGGCGCTCGGCGTGGTTGGTGCTGCCGCTGCGCCGCCACAGCCGGTAGAGGTCGCGCGGGAGCCTGACCAGGGAGCGGCCGGGGCGTTTGGCGGCGGCGGTGAGCGCGCGGCCCACCTGGAGGGAGGTCGATCCCTCGAGCGAGGCCAGGCGGGCCTGCGCCTCCTGGAGCTGGGCCTCGCGCTCGACCAGGGCTTGCCGAAGCTGTTCGGTCTGGCTCTGTTCACGCCGTTTCACGGTCTGCCACCTTGTGCTCGGTTCGGGAAACCTCGGGTCGGGACACCGGGGTGTCCGTGGTGCGGTCCGGGTGCCAGGGGGCGCCCGCGCGGATGGGGAACACGGCCGGTCACCGTGACCACTGGGTGAGGACGGAGGCGATGCGCTCGCCCGCGTGACCGTCCCACAGCGGCGGCACGTCACCGATCCGCTCCACGGCCCGGCCGTCCAGGACCTTGCCCAGTGCCTGGAGGAGATCGGCCTCGGTGACCAGCTGGTTGGTGCCGTGGGTGATGGTGATCGGGCGTTCGGTGTTGGGACGCAGGGTCAGGCAGGGCACGCCGAGGATCGTCGTCTCCTCCTGGACCCCGCCGGAGTCGGTGACCACGGCGGCGGCGCCCCGGGTGAGCGCGACGAAGTCGAGGTAGCCGAGCGGTTCGAGCAGGCGCACGCGCGGGTGGTCGCCCAGCCCGGCGCGGTCGAAGGCGGCCTTGCCGCGCGGGTGCACCGGCATGACCACGTCGGTGAGGTCGGCGATCTCGTGGAGGCGCTCGGTGAGGAGGGCGACGTTGGCGGGGTCGTCGACGTTGGCGGGCCGGTGCAGGGTGGCGGCCACGTACCGCTCGGGCAGGTCGAGGCGGGCGCGTAGGGCGTCGGCGTCGAATCGGTCGATGTTGCCCAGGAGCGTGTCGATCATCGGGTTGCCGACGAGGTGGACGCGGTCCGGGGAGATCCCCTCGGTGGCCAGGTGGCCGATCGCCTCGGGGCTGGTCGCGAAGAGGAGGTCGCTGAGCTGGTCGGTGACCCGCCGGTTGATCTCTTCGGGCATGGTGTTGTCGAAGGAGCGCAGGCCCGCCTCGACGTGCGCGACGGGGACGCCGAGCTTGGCGGCGACCAGGGCGGCGGCCACGGTGGAGTTCACGTCGCCGTAGACCACGACCATCCCGGGGGTGTTCGCGGTGAACTCGCGTTCCAGTCCGACCATGAGCGCGGCGGTCTGAGCGGCGTGCGAACCGGAGCCGACACCGAGGTCGACGTCCGGGGTGGGCAGGCCGAGGTCCCGGAAGAAGACGGCGGACATGCGGTCGTCGTAGTGCTGACCGGTGTGCAGGACCGTCTGGTGCGCGCCCCGCCCGCGCAGGGCGGAGACGACCGGAGCGGCCTTCACGAAGTTGGGGCGGGCCCCGACCACGTGCACGATCCCGGTGTCCTGGCTGCCAAGAGGCGCACTCGTTGCCACGGCTGTTTCCTTCTGCTTCTGGTGGGGGTGACTGCTGTGCTGGTGTGGGCCGGGGTCCCGGCCGGGCGGTTCGCGGCGCGCGCGGTTCGGGTGACGGAGTTCTTTGCCCCAGCCGTCCCGTCCGTGTCGCCGTGTTGTCACCATCCGGCCACGTCCACGTGGTTGTGTGACTGACCGTGCATGACTCCCAGAATCCCGAACCCCGTGTTCCGCGTTCGCGCGTCCTCTGGCCGAGGGCGGTGACCTTCACCGCGACCCTGGCCTGGCACCACCTGCGTTCCGACCCGGCCCGCCTGCCGCTGCTGGCGCTGCGGCTGATGCCCGGCCCCGTGCGGACCTCGGCGCGTGCCGTGTCCGCCCGTTCGGGCGCGCTGCCGCGCGCCTACTCCCTGTGGGACCAGGGGCGGCGCGAGGAAGCACGCGAGGTGCTGCTGTCCGCCGCGACGAACTCCCCGCCCCGCAGGGTGGGGCGCCTGGTCTCGGCGGCTCTTGCCGCCGGAGACGCCGACACCGCCCGTGAGCTGGTCGAACGTATTCCCCCGGGGCCGCACAGGACCTCGGCGGAGTACCGGACGGCACTGGCCACGGGACGTGCCGTCCCCGCGTCCCCGTCCGTTTCGCCTGACCGTCACGGGTTCACGTTAACCCGCGGTGCGCCAACGCGGCCTGACGACACGGTGAACGCTCAGCGACCGGCCACGGGCTCGGATGACGACGAGGGTTGGCGGGTGGCCGCGGACCCGGGGCGGCCCGGGGCGGGGGTGCGGGTGCTGCACCTGGTGACCAACGCCCTCCCGCACACCAACGCGGGCTACACGCAGCGCACGCACCGGATCGCGGTCGCGCAGCGGGAGGCCGGGATGGACGTCCACGTGGCGACCCGTGCCGGGTATCCGCTGACCAAGGGGGTGCCGGACCCGCGCACGCTGGTGCGGGTGGACGGGATCCCCTACCACCGGTTGCTGCCGTGGACGGCGCCCGGTGGCCACGCCGACGAGCTGGCGGCGGGCCTGCGGATGGCGTCGGAGCTGGTGGAGGTGGTGCGTCCGGACGTGCTGCACGCGGCCAGCAACCACCACAACGCGCGGCTGGCCCTGGAACTGGGTCGCCGGTTCGGGCTGCCGGTGGTCTACGAGGTGCGGGGGTTCCTGGAGGAGTCCTGGCTGTCCCGGGATCCCTCCCGCAGCGTGGACGATGCCTTTTACCAGGCCGAACGCGCCAGCGAGACCGAGTGCATGCTCGCCGCCGACCTGGTGGTGACGCTCGGGGAGACCATGCGCGCCGACATCGAGGCGCGCGGCGTGCCCCGGGAACGGCTGTTGGTGGTTCCCAACGCGGTGGACGAGTCCTTCCTCGATCCGCTGCCCTCGGGGGACGAGGTCCGCAAGGGGCTGGGTATCGGACCGGAGGAGTTCGTGGTGGGCACCACCACGAGCTGCTTCGGCTACGAGGGCCTGGACGTGCTCCTTGACGCTGTGGCGGCCATGCGGGAGCGGGGGGAGCGCGCCCACGCCCTGGTGGTCGGTGACGGCCCGGAACTGGCCACGCTGCGTGACCGCGCCCGGCGGCTGGGACTGACCGGTGCGGCGCACTTCCCCGGGCGGGTCCCGGCCGACCGGGTCCGCCACCACCACGCCGCGCTGGACGTCTTCGCCGTGCCACGACTTGATGAACGCGTGTGCCGCATGGTGACGCCGTTGAAGCCGGTGGAAGCCATGGCTGGTGGGCTTCCTGTTGTCGCGAGTGACCTTCCGGCGCTGCGAGAGATCGTGGAACCGGGGGTGTCCGGCGAGTTAATTCCGGCGGGCGAATCGGCACGTCTAGCTGATGTCCTCACAAATCTCGCCTACAGTCATCAAAAGCGGACGTCCTACGGTCAAGCTGGTCAGGAGCGTGTCGGAGCCAACCGAACGTGGACCGAGGCCGCATACCGCTACAGCCAGGCGTATCGGGTTCTTATTCGAAAAATGTCCGAACCAGGCCAGAACCCGTAACCGAGGACAACGTCTACCTACACTCGGACGTCCTGCACTCCGAATGGTGGACCCATGGCAGTCCTCGACTATTTGCGCCCGTTCACGAAATGAATGCGAGTGTGACCGCGAAGTGGATGCCGCAGCCTCCAATCCAGCCACTGTCCCCGAGCAGAGCTCCGGTTCGGCCAGCGACCTCGTCGTCCTCGGCCTCGGTTACGTCGGTCTACCGCTGGCGGCGGAAGCCGTCTCAGCGGGACTGAGGGTGACCGGATTCGACGTCAGCACGCGAGTGGTCGAAGGTCTCAACAAGTCCGAGTCGCACATCGACGACCTGTCGACGGACGACGTCGCCTCGATGCTGTCCCACGGGTTCAGCGCGACCACCGACCCGGCGTGCCTCGCGACGGCGCGCACCATCGTCATCTGCGTGCCCACGCCGCTCTCCCCGGAGGGCGGCCCGGACCTGGGCGCGGTCACCTCGGCCGCCAGGGCCATCGCCGGGCACCTGTCACCGGGCACCCTGGTGATCCTGGAGTCGACCACCTACCCGGGCACCACCGAGGAGGTCGTCCGGCCGCTGCTGGAGGAGTCCGGCCTGGTCGCCGGTGCCGACTTCCACCTGGCCTTCTCGCCCGAGCGCATCGACCCGGGCAACCCGACCTTCGGCGTGGCCAACACCCCGAAGGTGGTCGGCGGTCTCACGGAGGAGTGCGGCGAGGCGGCCGCCACGTTCTACGAGAACTTCGTGAACACCGTGGTGCGGGCGCGCGGCACCCGGGAGGCCGAGATGGCCAAGCTGCTGGAGAACACCTACCGGCACGTGAACATCGCGCTGGTGAACGAGATGGCCGTCTTCTGCCAGGAGCTCGGCATCGACCTGTGGGACTCGATCGCGGCGGCCGCCACCAAGCCGTTCGGCTTCCAGGCGTTCTACCCGGGCCCGGGCGTGGGCGGTCACTGCATCCCCATCGACCCGAACTACCTCTCCTACAAGGTCAAGACGCTCGGCTACCCGTTCCGGTTCGTCGAGCTGGCCCAGGAGATCAACGGCCGGATGCCCGGCTACGTGGCGCAGCGCGCACAGGAGCTGCTCAACGAGTCCGGGCTGGCGCTCTCCAGATCCAAGGTCCTGCTGCTGGGCGTCACCTACAAGGCCGACATCGCCGACCAGCGTGAGTCGCCCGCGCGCCCGGTGGCCCGCAAGCTGGCCGCGAAGGGCGCCACGCTGACTTACCACGACCCGCACGTGGACTCCTGGGACGTGGACGGGACGGACGTGCCGCGCTCCACCGACCTGGAGCGGGCGATGGCCGAGGCCGACCTGACCATCCTGCTCACCGACCACGCCGACTACCGGCCCAAGCTGCTCACCGAGTTCGCCCGGCTGCTGCTGGACACCCGCGGTGCCCTGCGCCGCTCGGACCCGGAGGCCGACGCCGTGGCCGACGTTCCCTCGCAGGCGCGCCGCCACGTGCAGCGCGAGGGTGTCCAGATCCTCTGACCAGCCGCTGGATCCGTTACCACCGAGGCACGCCGCTTCGAACGCCACCGCGCGTTCGACGGCGTGCCTTCGTGCGTTCACGGTGACCCAACGAAGGGTTCACCGGAATCACCCCACGCGTCCACTCAGCTTTCCTCGGCGTGTTTCCGCTGGTGAATACCGTGTCGTTCAGCTGATTCCGCACCCTCGGGGCGGATCATCGAATACGGACGAGTCGTACAAACGGTGACATAAGTAGGTGAACCCGATGCACGCGCTTGTGGCCACGATTGTGCACCACCCCGAGGACGCCCGGATCCTGCACCGACAGATCCGCGCCCTCGTCGACGCAGGACACACCGTGACGTACGTGGCGCCGTTCCGGGAGTGCGGGGTGACGCCCTGGGACCAGGTGCGTTCCGTGGACGTCCCCCGCGCCTCGGGCCGGGACCGGCTGTCCTCGCTGAGGGCCGCCCGGACCGTGCTGGCACGGCTGGCCTCTGAGGCCGACCTCCTCCTCTTCCACGACCCCGAACTGCTGCTGGCTCTTCCGACCAGACGCCCCGTGACGGTGTGGGACGTCCACGAGGACACGCCCGCCGCGCTGCTCACCAAGGCCTGGATCCCCGAACGGCTCCGCAAGCCGCTCGGCTCCGTGGTGCGCAGGTTCGAGCGGCGCGCGGAGCGGAGAATGCGCCTGCTGCTGGCCGAGGAGGGGTACCGACCCCGCTTCCAGGGCGCGCACCCCGTGGTCCCCAACACCACCGAGGTTCCCGACACCCCGCTCCGCCCGCCCGGCGACGACCGTGTCGTGTACCTGGGCCAGCTCTCCAGGGCCCGGGGCGCCCACGACCTGATCGAGATGGGCCGCCAGCTGCGCGACCACGGGGTGCGCCTGGAGGTCATCGGCGGCGCCGACCACGAGATCCGGCCGCTGCTGCGCGACGCCCACCAGGAGAACGCCCTGCACTGGTACGGCTTCGTGCCCAACGACCGGGCCCTGCGCATGGCGGCGGGAGCCCTGGCCGGGATCAGCCTGCTGCACGACACCGACAACTACCGGCACTCCCTGCCCACCAAGGTCGTGGAGTACATGGCCCACGGACTCCCGGTGGTCACCTCGCCGAACCCGATGGCCCAGGCCCTGGTGACCGAACGGCCGGAGGGCGCGGCGGGCGTCATCGTGCCGTTCCAGGACCCGGCCGCCGCCGTCCGCGCCGTGCTCGAACTCAGGGACGACCAGGCGCAGCGCGAGGAGTACGCCCGCACGGGGCACCGGATCGCGCGGACCTCGTTCCACTGGCCGGTGCAGGCGCGCCTGTTCGTGAAACAGCTGGAGGAGTGGGTCGCCGAGGCGAACGGCCCGAGGCCGTCCATACCGCGTCCGCGCACGCCCCGGCCCGGCAGTCGCCGCCCCGTCGGTCGCCGCCCGGCACGAGTGAGAGAGTGATCTCACCGACAGTTCTCTGTTGAAATAACTTCCCGGGAAACCATGTTGTGCTCGGTTGTCGGCCCCCAGCGGCACGCCATGAACCGCAAAAGCACAGCTGAGGTTTCCCTATGAGTGACGCCCTCGTCCTGTCCAAGGACGCGCAGGACCTGTTGTTCCGCAGCGCCCGCACCGCCAACTCCTTCACCGACGAACCGGTGACCGACGAGCAACTGCGCGCCATCTACGACCTGGTCAAGTTCGGCCCCACGGCGATGAACAACCAGCCGCTCCGTGTGACGGCTGTCCGCTCCCCCGAGGCCCGCGAGCGCCTCGTCAGGCACATGGGCGGGAACAACGCGCCCAAGACCGCCAAGGCCCCGCTGGCCCTGGTGCTTTCGGCGGACAGCTCCTTCCACGAGCACTTCCCCACGACCTTCCCCGTCCTGCCGGACGCCCGCGAGAACTTCTCCGGCATGCCGGTCGAGGCCCGCGAGGACATGGCCCTGCGGAACGCCTTCCTCCAGGTCGCCTACCTGATCGTCGGTGTGCGCGCCGCCGGTCTGGCCGCCGGACCCATGACCGGTTTCGACGCCGAGGGCCTGCGCGAGGAGCTCTTCGGCACGGACTCCACCCAGACCCCGGTGGTCGTGATGAACATCGGCCGTCCCGGCCCCGACGCCTGGTTCGACCGTCTCCCCCGCCTGGACTACGAAGCGGCCGTCACCGAGATCTGATCCCACCGCGAGCGAGGGGCGGGGTGCCCACACGGCGCCCCGCCCCTTCGTCATGCCGGGTGCGGCACCGGCCCGAGCACCAGCATGCAGACGTCGTCGTCGTAGGCGTGCCCGCGAAGCGCCGAGGCCAGCAGCAGGTCCGCGGACTCCTCGGACCCTTGGGACCGCCGGGCGGCGTCGCTGAAACTCGCGGTCAGCCGCTCGATCCCGGCGTCGATGGGCTCGCCCCGGCGCTCGACCAGACCGTCGGTGTACAGCAGCAGGGCACCGCCCGGCGGGATCTCCACGCGGTTGTCCGTGTAGGTGAGGTCGATCGGAAGGCCCAGCATCCCGCCGGAGACAGGCTCGAGCGGGGCCGCCTCCCCCGGTCCCGTGCGCAGCAGCGGAGGCGGGTGCCCCGCCGACGCCAGGGTCACCTCGGGGTCGCCCGGGCGGAAGCGGACGATGACGGCCGTGGCGAACAGGTCCGGTTCCAGCCGGTCGAGCAACCGGTGCAGGAGTCCCAGGAGCGCCGCCGGGCTGCGCTCGTCCACGGAGTAGGCGCGCAGGGCGGTCCTCAGCTGGCCCATGGTGACCGCCGCGTGGATGCCGTGCCCGGTGACGTCTCCGACCACGCCGATGTACTCGCCGTTCTCCAGCGGGAAGACGTCGTACCAGTCGCCTCCCACGTTCATGCCGTCCTCGGCCGGCAGGTAGCGCGCGGCCAGCTCCAGGCCCGGGACCTGGGGCAGACGGGTCAGCATGGCCCGTTGGAGTGCCGCCGCGGTGTCGCGCTCGTGTTCGAAGCGCTGGGCGTTGTCCATGGCCGTGGCGACCCGCCGCGCCAGCTCCCCCAGCATGACGTCGTCGTCGGCGGCCCCGGCCTCGCGGTGGAGGACCATCGCGCCCAGCGAACGGGGGGCCAGGAGGAGCGGGAAGGCCGTGCCCACCACGCCCCCGCGCGAGGCCTCGCCGTGCACCGGGCGTCGTTCCGCCACCGCTCGGACGGCCGTGTCCGGGGCCTCCCGCCCCTCGGAGTCATCCATCGGGACCAGTGCGCCGTCCTCGACCACCCACAGGTCGACCGCGGACGCGTACGACGGGATGAGCAGCTTCTCCAGGCGTCCGCGGATCTCCGAACGCTGGAGGGTGGCCATGAGCTGGGCGCTCGCGGCGGACAGGAAGGTCAGCCGGTTGCGCGCGGTCTCGGCCTCGTCCCGGGCGGCCCGCTCCGCGCCCAGCAGTCTCCGCTGTTCGTCACTGGCCTGCGCGAGTTCGGCGTGCAGGGCCAGCACGCCCAGGTTGGTCTCCTCCAGCTCCCGCTGGTGGGAGGCGAGTTCCCGGGCCCGCTCCGTGGCCAGCCCGGCCAGCCTCCTCCGCTGCCGGTCGTCGGCCAGCTGTTGGGCGGCCAGCAGTTCGACCTCCGAGGCGGGCGCCTCCAGAGCCGCGTCCGGGAGGGGATCGTCCAGGACCAGGGAACGGGACCAGGCCCCGTCCGGGTCACCGCCGTCCTCGAGCACGTTCGCCCGCAACTCGCGCAGGTCGTCCGACGCCTCCAGCCGCAGCACCGCGCCACCGGCCTCAACCCCGTTCAGGGCGCGCTCAGTGGTGGCGGAGAGGAACTCCGCGTCCTCGTCGGTGGTGCGCTCACCCACGCGGAGGACGTGTCCGACGCGGGCACGCACCAGTGCCACGTCCACGGGCGAGTGGACGCGCTCGTTCAGCAGGAGGTGCCTCATTCCCTCTCCCAGTCGAAGCGTCCTGTGTGCAGGACGACGGCGACGGCCGTGTCGTCCCGCATGGGGCGGGCGGCACTGCCCGAATCCCGGAACACCCGCCCCGCGATCAGCGCGGCGTCCCTGTCCGCCAGGCGTTCGATCCCGTCCGGGGACCACCGGCTGGGCAGCCCGTCGGTGCACAGCACCAGGACGTCGCCCGGGTGCCACTCCCTGCGGACCGGTACCGGGGTACGCAGCCCGAAGGCGCCGACGATGCCGGGCCGGGAGAGGAGTGTCTCCCATTGACCGCCGCTGTACAGCCGGGCGCCGATGTTGCCCACGCCGCAGAAGTTCAGTCGGTGCGCCGACTCGTCGATGTCGGCCACCGCCAGTGCCGCCCCGCGAGTGGACCGCAGCTCCGTGTGCAGGAGCCGCAGCAGGTCCTCGGGCCTTCCACCCGCCCTGCTCCGCACCATGCGGGCGGCGGCGTCACTGGCCGCGGCCGCTTCCGGACCGTGCCCGAGGCCGTCCGCCAGCATGACGGTCCGGTGCCCCGAGGCGCTGCGGAAGGCGAGCCCGTCACCCGACTCGGGCGCACCTCCCAACGGCAGGTGAAGGCCCCCCGTGACGGCGGGCTCGGCGAAGGGTCCGCGGGAACCGGCCGGGGCCAGCCTGGCCAGGGCGAGGGTCCCCTGACCGAGCACGCTGTCCACGGCGAAGTAGTCGCAGGCCCGGACACAGGCCCCCAGTCCGGTGCCGAGGGAGCTCCCCGTGGTGAAGCCGTCGGTCATGGCCCGGTCGACATCGCGCATACCGGGCCCGTGGTCCAGGGCGAGGATCTGGAGGGCCCGGGCGTTGCCCCACGGGTCACGGGCGACCTCGGCGACGATCCTGCCACCACCCGCGTACTTGACCGCGTTGGTGGCCAGTTCCGTCGCCACCAGGGCCGCGTCACCGGCACGGACCCGGTCCAGCCCCGCGGCCTCGGCGGCATCCTCGGCCGCTTCCCGGGCCCGGCGGACCAGTGTGGAGTCGCTGACCGACACGTCCCAGACCCTGGTCATCGGAGTCCGTGGGGTTGGGGTCCCGACCACAGGGTGATGGTGACGGCGGTGCCCTCCCCGGGAGCGGTCCGTACGGAGAAGTCGTCGACGAGGCGTTTGGAACCGCTCAGCCCCATACCGAGCCCACCGGCCGTGGAATAGCCGTCGTCCAGGGCACGGTCGACGTCGGCGATGCCGGGTCCCTGGTCAGTGAAAACCAGGGTGACCCCGTCCCCGCCGCCGCCGTCGGTGACGGCCTCCACGGTGACGTACCCGCCACCTCCGTGGACGAGGGTGTTGCGGGCCAGCTCGCTGGCGGCGGTCACCAGCTTGGTCTGCTGGACCAGCCCGAACCCGAGGTCCTGGGCCAGGCCACGAACGCGCTGGCGCACCGTCATGAGGTCGGCGTCGTTGCGGACCGGCAGGCTCAGGTCGGTGCGCTCGTCCGCGCTCACGACTGGTCCCAGTCGGTGTCCCTGGCGGCGAGCCGCGTCCCGGTCTCCCTGATCTCCACTCCGAAGCGCGACGCCGCCTCGGAGAGCGTCCGGGCGGTGTCGAGCCCCGGCAGTGTGAGACCGAGTTCGACCAGGGTGATGGCGACGCTCGGCCTCATGCCCACCAGCACCGCCTGGGCCGCCAGGAGCCGGGCGCTGGCGGCCAGCTCCGCCAGGACCCTGGCGAGGAAGGAGTCGACCATGTCGAGTCCGCTGATGTCGATGATCACGCCGCGGGCCCCCGTGGAGGACACGGCGAGGGTCACGTCCGTCCGTAGGTCGACGGCCGCGTGGTCGGGGAGTTCTCCCTGGATACTGACGAGCAGGATGCCACCCAGGTCCAGGACGGGGACGGGGGATGCTCCAGGCTGCACAGGCGGGTCCGATCGGTGAGTCAGTCGCGGGGGGTGAGCCCCTGGGCCTTCGCGTTCTGCCTCTCCAACGCTAGTTCGAGTGCGTCGGCGAGGGTGGCTCGGGTGGTGACCGGGCCGAGGTCGAGTCCGAGCTGGACCATGGTCTGCGCGATCGCGGGCCGGATGCCGGAGATGACGCAGTCGGCGCCCATGAGGCGCGCGGAGGCGACCGTCTTCATCAGGTGCTGGGCGACGAGGGAGTCGACCGTGGGCACCCCGGTGATGTCGAGGATCGCCATCGTCGCGTTGTGCTCGACGATGGCCTCCAGGAGGTTCTCCATCACCACCTGACTGCGTGCGCTGTCGAGCATGCCGATCAGCGGCACGGCCACCAGCCGGTCCCAGAGCTTGATGACCGGCGTGGCCATCTCCATCAGCTGCTGGCGCTGGCGGTCCACGATCTCACGGTTCTCGTGGAGCGTCGTCTCGATGACGACGACCCGCAGGGTGGACAGGAGTTCGGTCCACAGCAACCGGGCCCGGAGCACGTCGCCGTCGCCCGCGTCACCGGACTCGCGCTCCAGTATCTCCACCGGCGCGGTGCCGAGGGCCCCGACCTCGCGGTCGATCTGCCCGATGGACAGACCCGAGCGGGTACGGGAGGCGCTCATCGAGGCCAACTGTTGCCGGATCGTTCCGAACCCGGGGGCCTCGATGTCGCTCACGCGCCCGCTCTCCGCCACCTGGGCCAGGGACTCCAGTACGGCGTGGCAGGCCTCCACCGCCTCGTCCCGGGTGACGGTGAAGACCGCCTGGAAGAGTGGCAGGTCCGCCCAGCGCTGGGCGATCTGCTCGTTTCTCTCCCTCAGGATCCGAGCCACGGTCCGTGGCGCGTTCCCGGCAGTGGGGCCTTCGGTCATGTGGTTCCCATCGTTGCTAGCTTGTCGCCCGACAACTGTCTACCAGAATGTCCGGCCCGGGGTCGGTTCCCTACTGTGGTTCCCCCTGTGTGGGGCTCACACCTTGCCCCTCCAGTCAAGGCACACGACCAGCGCGTCGTCCTCGCTCCGCTCGCCGTGACGGTAGCCGCTCAGATTGCGCAGGATCTCCTGGGGGACCGAGGCGGCGGGCAGCAGGCGGGTCGCGAGGATCGAGCGCTCGAGCGCGCGCTGCCCGAAGGTGTCGGCGCCGGGGCCCGAGGCCTCGAACACCCCGTCGCTGACGAACACCAGCCGGTCCCCCGGTTGGACGGTGAAGCGCTGCGTCGTGTAGACGGTGTCCTCCGCCATCCCCAGCGGCATCTGCGCCTCGAAGGGGAAGTGCGCCACCGCGTCGTCCCTCAGGAGGTACAGACGGGGCGAACCGGCGTCCACCACCTCGACCTCACCGGTGGTCTGGTCGAAGGAGAGCAACAGGACGTCGAGGTAGAGCCCTCCCTGGTGCTGGGCGTAGACCGCCTGGTCGGCGAGGGCGACCTGGTCGGCGAGCGGGACGCCCGCCCTGCGGGCGTTGCGCAGCGCGTTCACCGCCAGGCTGGTGAGCAGCGAGGCCTCGATGCCCTCGCCCATGCCGTTGGTGACGCTGAGGACGAGGCGGTCGCCCCCGGCGGACCAGTCGAAGTTGTCGCCGTGGATGGCGTAGGCAGGCTCCAGTTGGGCTCCCAGACCGTACTCCGGGCACTCGTAGGCTCGGCCGGCCAGGAGGTCCCACTGGATCTCGGCGGCCAGGGTGAGCCGGTCGCGGCGCCGGACCGTCCGGTAGAGGTCCGTGTCCCGTTCGGCGACGAGCAGTTCGTGGCCCAGGGCCCGCGCGATCCGCTCCAGGTCCCCGAGCACGCGCTGATCCGGTGCGACGACGGGCAGTTCGACGACGAGTACCCCCATCCGGTCACCCCGCACGCTCACCGGAAGGCGCGCCACCGAGCGTCCCGCGCCCGGGAACCCCTCCACCAGTCGTTCCTGGGAACCGAACACCCTCCCGTCCGGGCTGTTGAACAGGGAGTGCAGACGCGGCTCCTCCCCGGGCTCGGTGACGTGGCACAGGGACGTCATCCCGTAGTCGGCCAGCAGCAGGTCCACCGCCAGCGCCTCGAAGTACTCGGTCAGAGCTCCGCGTAAAGCGGTCAGCAGTCCGTCGGGCCTGGCCTGCTGGAGGGCCCGTACGACTGCCTCGTAACCGTTCAAAGTCGTCAACCTGTGTTTTCTGTCAGGGGGAGTAGACGTACCCCCCGGATCTCCGGGAGGGTACGGGCGGCGGGCACGGAACCGGGCGTTCCGTTATGGTCTTGGAGATACCCGGCCGCCGTCCAAGGCGCGGGTCCCACTCACAACCGCGATGTGGTGAGGCTGGAAAGTGAGCGCTGAATCGCAGGAGAAGGCACATGACGCCACCCGGGTCGCCTCCGAGGCGACCGAGCTGATGGAGGTGTTGTGGGGCCGGGGGCGCGAGCTCGCGACAGCACCGGTCTCGGCGTCCCAGCTCAAGGTACTGTTCATCCTCGATGACGAGGACGGCGTGAACCTGCGGACCGTCACCGATCGTCTGGGCTCCACCCCTCCGTCTGTCAGCAGACTGTGTGACCGCCTGGAGGCGGTCGGCTTCGTACACAGGACCTCCAGCCCCAGCAGCCGTCGCGAGCTGAGGGTCTGGCTGACCGAGAGCGGGCGCTCCTTCATGCGGGACCTCCGCGCCCGGCGGGAGCGTGAGCTCCACGCCGTGATCGCCCGTATGCCCCCGAGGAAACGGGCGATGCTGCTGGAGGGCCTCGCTGCCTTCCGTGAGGCGGCGAACCGTGTCGACGGTGACACCGCGGAGGCCGGACACGAGCGGCTGGGATTCCGCACGGCGTGAACCTCCGCCGTCCGGTACCCCTCCCACTCGAGAACAATGCCCACATCGTCAACTATTGTCAAGAAGCAACAGTCTGGTCGGCTTCCCGAGGGGTCAGGCGCACCCGGACCCCACGCACGAGCGCTCCCCAGGAGCCGGTCCGAAAGCGTCGGTCCGGCTCCTGGGGAGCGATCCACGGGGCGCGCACCGTTGGTGCCGACGCCCCGATCCTGTCTTCGTCTGTCTCCCGCCCGAACGGGGGGCAGCCCGCGCGCGGCGGGCCGGTGGTCCGTCAGATGACCGGGGGTCGACCGGCCCGGGTCATCCGCCAGGCGGTCCGCCAGCTGATCGGCGTTCGGCGGCCCGCGTCCTCGCGCCAGCCCTCACGGAACCCGGCGAACCACGACTTCAGGGCGGCGCCGTCGCGCTCGCGCAGGACGGTCAGCCCCACCCAGGTGCCCAGGTAGGCGAAGGCCAGGAGCCACGGCAGGTTGCGGCGGGCCAGCCACACCCGGTTGCGGGCGTTGAGCCGGTAGAAGTTCTCGTGCCGGGTCGGCGCCACCGCGGGGTGGTACATCACGGCCTCGGCGTCGTACTCGATCGTGTACCCGGCGTCCATGATCCGCCAGGCAAGGTCGGTCTCCTCGTGGGCGTAGAAGAACTCGCCCGGCAGGCCCCCGCCCTCGTCGAAGGCGGTGCGGCGCACGGCGCTGGCCCCGCCGAGGAAGGTGGTGACCACGCTCGACTTGCGGGAGTCCCCCACGCGCAGCCGGGGCACGTGACGGCGCTGGTCCGGTCCGCCGTCCGGGTCGGCGATCCGGAACGACAGCGCACCCAGCGTGAGGTCGGCGGCGAAACGGTCGCGCACGTGCCGGGCCAGGTCCATGGACCGGTACCAGCCGTCGTCGTCCAGGAACAGGATGACGTCTCCGCTGGTCGCCCGCACGCCCTCGTTACGGCCGGCGGGGATGCCCACGTTCTCCGGCAGGCGCACCGTGGTGACGCCCTCGGGCAGCTCGGGCAGGTCCGCGCCGTTGCCGACGACGACCACCTCGACGTCGGCACCCTGCTGCTCGAACACGCTCGTGATCGCACGCCGCAGCTCGGCCGGACGGTTGCCCATGGTGAGCAGGACACAGGACAGTGTGGGCTTTCCTGGCACCTCGGAGCTGCTCCGTTCGGCTCTGGGCGCACGGTTGTCGTGCGCCGTCGGCGCGCCGGAGCCTTGCGATGGAGGGATCACGGGTGTGGCCATGGTTGCGACCGTTCAGTGGACGACGTGCGGCTGACAGGTGGACACATGTCAACGTTCGCAGGAACAGACTAACGAAAGAATAAAAGCGACGTGTACGGAGCCACGGACGGGGTAACGTCCGCGGCTCCGTCAATGACGTCACGCGTCGGCGCGCCGCTACTCCAGGCGACGGGAGGCGAGCACGCTCACGAAGTGCGCGAAACTCATCAGCACCGCGACGGCGGCACAGGCCACGACCAGCACGCGGGTGGCCAGCAGGTCCCCGAGGAGGAGGTCGGCCACGGCCGCCACCACCACGATCAGGGACAGCTCCACCGCCTGGATCAGCCGGTGCACCTTCAGCGCAGAGGCGAGGCGGCGGGCCAGGCTCAGTCCCGAGGACTTCGGCCGCATGGCCTCCTCGGTGATCTTCTCCGGCAGCCCGGCCTTGGCCCTGGCCACCACCACGTTGTCGGTCTCGGCCTTGATGAGGACGACACCGAGCGCGGCGGCCATGCCCAGGATCACCCAGCCGCCCGCCTCGAACTCACCCTGGGCGCGGATGCCCAGGCCGACGAGCAGGGCGACCTCGGACACGTAGTGCCCGATGCGGTCCAGGTAGATCCCGGCGACACTCGTGCGTCCGGTGTACCGGGCCACCTCACCGTCGGAGCAGTCCAGCAGGAGGTAGACCTGCACGAACACCGCAGCGAGGATCGCCGACCACAGACCGCCGAAGGCCACGATCACCCCGGCGAGCACACCGAACACCATCATCAGGTACGTGATGGGGTTCGGCGGCACGCGCAGGCGCACGAAGAGCGTCGACAGGTACGGGGAGATGTCCCTCATGTAGAGACGACCCGCCCAGTGCTCCTCGTTGACGCGCTCCTTGATCCCCGCGGGCTGGCCGCCCGCGCGGACCTCAGCGACCGACGGCTTCGACATAGTCCGCGACACTCCGCCCGATCTCGTCCTCGGAGAGGTTCAGGTGTTCAAGGATGGTGAACCGGCCCGGGCGGGTACCCGGGGCGTGGGCCACCGCGCGCGCGAACGACGCCTCGTCGAGACCGACGTCGGAGGGCACGATCGGCAGCTGGTGGCGGATGAGGCAGTTCCTGATCTCCTCCAGCCGCGCCTGGGGCCAGTCCAGGTGCCTGACTCGCAGGTAGGACGCGAACAGCGCGCCCAGACCCGCGAGCTCACCGTGGTTGCTGGTGCCCGGGTAGAGCTGGGTGACGGCGTGCAGGATCTCGTGGCAGGCGCCACTGGCCGGACGGCTGGACCCGGCGACCGACATGGCCATGCCGGACAGCACCAGCCCCTCGGCCAGCACCTTGAGGAACCCGTCGGAGTCGATGGAGTCCGGGCGGTGCAGGACCGCCTCGGCCGCCACGCGCGCGAAGGTGACCGCCATGCCGTCGACCGGCTCGCCGTTCACCCTCCCGGCCAGTTCCCAGTCCTCGATGGCCGAGATGTTGCTGACCACGTCGCCGACGCCGGACCGGACCAGGTGCGGGGGTGCCGCCTGGACGTAGTCGACGTCGATGACGACCGCGATGGGCATGGTGACGCCGATCGACGGCTTACCGCCCTCGTGCTCAAGAGAGCTGACGGGGGAGGCGATGCCGTCGTGGGCCAGGTTGGTGGCCACGGCCACCATGGGGATGCCCGCCATGGTCGCGGCGAACTTGGTGACGTCGATGGTCTTGCCGCCACCGATACCGGCCACGGCCTCGTAGGCGCCGGAGCGCAGCTTCTTGCCGAGTTCGGTCGCGGCGTCGACGGTGCCTTCCTCGACCTGGAAGACCTCGCACTGCGGCAGGTCCAGGTCAGCGGCGATCTGCGCGCCCTGGCCCGGGCCCACCGCGACGGCGATGCGCCCCTCGGTGGCGATGCGGCGGTCGGCCAGCACCGTCCCGAGCGAGGCGATGGCTCCCCGGCGAACGTCGATCGCCAGCGGGGAGGGGAGCATTCGGGCTAGTAGTGGCACGCGATCTCCCTCGCCTTGGCCAGGTCGTCGTGGTTGTCGACCTCGACCCAGTCGACCTTGCCGATGGGGGCCACGGAGATCTTCTCGCCGCGACGGACCAGCTCCTGGTAGCCGTCCTCGTAGTACAGCTGCGGGTCGCGCTCCCAGGTGGCCTTCAGGGCGTCGGCCAGGCGCGGGGCCAGCGAACCCTCGATGAGGGTGGCGCCGATGTACTCACCGGCGGCAGTCGCGGGGTCCATGAGCTTGGTGATGGTGCTGAGGTGACCCTCCTCGTCGAGGGTCACCTTCATCTCCTCGTCGGCCAGGTTTTTCACGTTGTCCACCGCGAGGAGCAGTTCCGGCCCCCTGGCGGCGAGTAGCGTTTCCTCGACACTGACGGGATGGACGGTGTCACCGTTCACGAGGAGGACGCCCTCGGAGAAGAACTCACGCGCGGTCCACAGGGAGTAGGCGTTGTTCCACTCCTCGGCCTTGTCGTTGTAGCTGAGGGTGAGCTTGACGCCGTGGCGCTCCTCCAGCGCCGCCTTGCGCTCCTCCACGGCCTCGGCACGGTAACCGACCACGACGACGACGTCGGTGAGCCCGGCGGCGGCCAGGTTGCGCAGCGAGATGTCCATGATGGTCGTCTCGCCGTCGACGGGCACCAGGGCCTTGGGCAGGGTGTCGGTGTAGGGGCGCAGACGGCGCCCCGCGCCTGCGGCGAGAACCATTCCGAGCATGAGGGCGTGTTCCTCCTTAGTTCGAGGAGGCTCTCACGCCTCCCCGTTCGTTCCGGCGGCCGGTTGGCCCCCGTCTCCCTGGCGGGTGATCGGGTGATCCCCCAGGACGTCGGCGCCGTCGCCGCCTTCCTTCGCGGTGTTGACGCGGACGTCGGACACCGGTGTGGCGCTCCAGGTGCGCACGGCCTCGCGAACGAGCAGTATCGCCAGGTATGCGGCGAGTATGCCGTAGGCGGCGGTGAGGGCGGACAACGCGCCCCCGACCGCGATGGCGATCATGCGGCCGTCCCAGCCGAGCGCGGCGCACCGCACCCACGCCGGTCGGCTCACACCGACCGCGGGACGTGCGACGTCGTCGCGGTGGTGGCAGACGACCGTCCCCAAGAGTACGAACACCAGGGGACCGGGCACACCGGACGCGAGCCCGACCACCGTCAGGTAGCTGTACTCGGTGACGCGCAGGAGCGGGGGTACGAGCCAGTCGTACCGCCCGTCGTGGGGGTGGCCCGAGGCCAGACCGGACAGTAGCAGGGCAGCGACCGGTGCGAACAGGGTAATGCCTGTCGGCCGTCCCCCGTCCGCCGCGATCAGCACGAGGACGACGACGGCCCCGGTGACCGTGGTGAGCAGCGGTGGGGCCAGGCCCGGCACCAGCCTCCCCAGCAGCAGGCCCATGTGACTGTCATCACGGAGGAGGCGGAGGTCGGGGACGGTCGGACCGAGCCCCTCACGCGGGCTTCCCGTGGCCCGGTCGACTCTCGGAGCCGGCTCCGGCGCGCTCACGGACGGGACTCCCGCGAGGAGGTGCCGACCAGCTCACCGGTGATCGCGACAACACAGCCGACGACGAGGCTGAGGAAGGCGATCCGCGCGTCGAAGGCGACGGTGGCGACGGCGATGACGAGGAAGCGGGTGGGCTGGTCGAAGGCCATCGCCAGGCGGGCCAGGCCGACCAGGGAGAGATCCGCGACCGGCCCGGCGGGCCCGACGGCCTCGGCGCCGTCCGCCACCGGCCGGGCCCTGGTGGCGGTCTCGGTCGCGGCCTCCCCTGCGGCCCCGGACGGTTTCCGGGGCCGGGGCACGCGGGGCTCGGGGAGCCGGAGGCCCTCAGGACGACGCTGTGAGGGCAGGGCGAGGGGTTTCGGGTTCGAGGGCGCCGGAGGGGCCGAGCGGGCCACCAGAAGCGCGTCACGCAGGGCCAGGGCGATCAGCGCCCCGGCCGCCCACCCCCAGGCGCTGGAGAATCCGGCGGCGGCCGCCCCGAACGCCAGTCCGACGTAGACGACGTACTCGCGTAGCTGGGCGACCATGGACACCGTCCAGAGGGTGAGCGCGTCCCGCCGGTGGGCGCGCATCCGATCGCGGACGGCGTCAAGGCACAGGATCAGTCCGAGCAGGGCCGACCCGGCCACGGCGCCGACGGGATCCGCCCGGCTGAACCAGACCGCCGCGCCGACCGCCGCCACGAGGCTGATCCGGGTCACCCCCGATCGGGTGACGTGCCTGCGCTCCAATATGCGCGCGGTCACCCGCGCCAACGTGCCAGTCATGTCCGTGCCCTCCCAGTTTCAACTGAGAGTCACCGTCACTCACGCTCTGTGCGCAATCAACCACTGACACGCGTATGAGGGCGGTCGTCCGTCCTGCGAACCCCTGAGGGAATTACGGACAGTTCCAGACACGAAAGAGCGCACCTCCGGAACTGTCCGGGGTGCGCTCTTTGTGGGCTTTCGGGGGGTTAGGCGGCCTGTCCGCCGTCCTTGCCCTCGTCGCCGTCCTTGGGCTGCTCCGGAGCGGCGTCGCCCGGGGCGGGATCGGTGGTCTTCTCCTCGACCTCGATCTTCTTCTCCGCCGCCTCGGCGCGCTTCTTCTTCGCGGCGTCCTTCTTCTTGCGCTCGTCGATCTCCGCCTTGGTGTCCTCGTTGTAGGCGGCCAGCGCGGAGTCGATGTCAGTGTCCAGGGCGAGCGCGCCGCCCTTGATGTACAGACCCCGGTTGCAGAAGCGGCGCAGGTCCTTCTCGTTGTGCGAGACCAGCACCATGGTGCGCTCGTTGGCGAGCATGCGGTCGATGGCCTCGTAGCACTTGCGCTTGAAGGCCTTGTCGCCGACCGCGAGGACCTCGTCCACCAGCATGATCGGGTGCTCCAGCTGCGAGATGAGCGCGAAGCCCAACCGCACCTTCATGCCGCTGGAGTAGTGCCGCACCGGGGTGTCGATGAACTTCGGCTTGACCTCGGCGAAGTCGACGATGTCGTCGAAACGCTCGTCGATCTCCTTCTCGCTCATACCGTGCAGCGAGCCGACCAGGTACACGTTCTCGCGTCCGGTCAGGTTGTCGTTGAACCCGGCGCGCAGCTCCAGCAGCGGCGCCACCTTGCCGTGCACGCTGACCTTGCCCTCGTCGGGCAGGAGCACCCCGGCGATCATCTTGAGCAGGGTCGACTTGCCGGTGCCGTTCTTGCCGACGATGCCCACGCAGTCGCCCTTGGCGATCTCGAAGGAGACGTCGCGCAGCGGCCAGAACTCGTTGCCCTCGGCGTTGGGGTCGCGCTTGTTGCCGTGGATGAACATCTCACGGAGGCTGCGCTTGCGTCGGCGGTTCACGGCGAACTTCACACCGAGGCCCTCGGCCTCGATGACCGGACCGCTGGCGACCGCGGCCTCGTAGGTGGACGCCATCACAACTCCTTCAGAACGGACATCTCCAGGCGCCGGAACGTCCAGTACCCGATGACGAGCATCAGGATCGAACCGACCACCGCAGAGGTCAACGCGAGAGGACTGGGCGTGAGTTCCTCAAATCCGGCGAACCACACCGTACGGTGCATCTGGAAGATACCCATCAACGGGTTGAGCTCGTAGAGGGTCTTCGCCCAGCCGGGCGCACCCGAGCTCAGGACCATCGTGGCCGGGAACAGGATCGCCGACCCGTAGAACAGGATCCGGGTCAGGATACGTGTGAGTCGTTCCACGTCACGGAGCAACACGTTGACCGCGGACAGGAACAGGGTCACGCCGAGGCCGAACATGAAGGTCAGCACGATCGCCAGCGGCAACCAGAAGAGCATGCCCTCCCAGCTGAAGCGGCCGCCCAGGGCGAACACGAAGATCAGCAGGACCGGCCAGGTCAGCAGGTACTCGACGAACTTGGTGCCGACGGTGGCCATGGGGAAGATCTCACGGGGGACCTTCATGGTGGTGATCAGCTTCGAGTGCGTGATCATCGCTCGCGGGGCCTCACTGAGGATCGCCCCGAAGGTGGTCCACGGGAGGATGCCCGCGACGAGGAAGAGGATGTAACCACCCTGCGCCTTGGCATCCTCGGGTATGCCGCGGTCGGCCTGGAGCACATAACCGAAGATGAAGAAGTACACCAACGTCAGCGCGAGGGGTTCCAACATCGTCCAGGCGTACCCCAGCACGGACTGCTGGTACTTGACCTTCAGGTCGCGCCGGACCAGGAGGCCGACGACCTTCCGGTTCTCCCAGACGGCCAGCGTCCTTGACGCCACCGCCACCTCCAAGGTTTGAGATCGTCCGGATCACGATGTGCCGGACTGTCGCGTCTACGAACTCGCCTGCGCGCACCGACCGTCTACGCGGTCGCGCGGTCGGTTCCTCACCGGACCGGAAGAGGGGGCATCCGGGCGACCGGGGGAAGTCGCGCACCGCGCCCGTCTCCACTACCGAATCAGAGGAGGTAGGGACCGGGCACGCCCAACAGGCGTCCATAGGTTACCTCTGCATGGGACAGACCGTGCCAACCCCGTGCCGTGCTCGCCGCATTCGTGTGGTGAGCGACCGGGTCCGGGGCCGACGGGATCGCCGGTCACGCGCCCGCCGGGGTCGTCCGCCACACGGCCGGCCGGTTCGACTAGGGTCAGCGTTTCCACGCACCTTTGCCCAGCCGTTCCCCGTGCGTGTCCGCCACGGCCGTGGTGCCGACCGGACAGCTCAGCCGCGAGGAGGACCTGTCCACCTCGACTCGTGCGCGACGGGTCAAGCCGCCAGCGAGTAACGAGCCAGGCGTGGACGAGGATGCTGTGTTGCCTGAACCCCAGATCCCTCCGCGAAGGCGCCGAACACGGGCCGAAGCGGAGCGGAGGTCCAAAGAGAAAGGGAAACCCATGTCCACACGGGTGATCGCGGCGGTCCTGGCAGGAGGCGTCGGCTCCCGGATGGGCGCCCCCTCCCCCAAGCAACTGCTGCCGTTGGACGGTCGGCCCATCATCGAGCGGTCGATCGCGGCCTTCGAGGCGAGTCCCGAGGTGGACGAGATCGTGGTGCTGATGGTCGAGGAGTACGTGGGCCGGGTCGAGGAGATCGTGGCGGACGCCGGTTTCACCAAGGTGACCCGCGTGCTGCCGGGCGGGGAGACCCGGACCGACACCTCCTTCGCGGCGCTCTCGGCGATGGCGGGGGCGGCCGACACCGACCTGGTCCTGCTCCACGACGCGGCGCGTCCCCTGGTGCGGCCGGAGACGATCGCGGCCTGTGTCCGCGCGCTCGGTTCGGCCGGAGCCGTGGGGGTGGCGGTACCCAGCGGGGACACCGTGGTCGAGGTGGGTCCGGGGCGCGACGGCGGCGAGGCGATCGCGCGGACCCCCGACCGTTCACGGCTGCGCCGGATGCAGACGCCCCAGGGGTTCCGGCTGGGGGTGGTCCGGCGGGCCTACGAACTGGCGATGGCCGACCCCGAACTGGTGGCCACCGACGACTGCGGCGTGGTGCTGCGGTACCTGCCGGACGAGGAGGTCCGGATCGTGCACGGAGACGAGAGCAACATCAAGGTGACCAACCCGGGTGACGTGGAGGTGGCCGAGACACTGCTGCGCCGGTCCCGCGAGGGCGCCGGGCTGGGAGCGGCGTCGTGAGCGGGGTGTTCGAGGCGACCGAGGTGATCGGGCACCGGGGCGCGGGCCGGGGCGTGGTCGACGGGGCGACGGAGAACACGCCCGCCTCGTTCGAGCTGGCGGCGCGGTCCGGCGCGGACTGGATCGAGATCGACGTGCGCCGCACCGCCGACGACCGCCTGGTGCTCTTCCACAACGCCGCACTGGACGACGGCCGGGCGATCGTGGACCTCACCGAGGCGGAGTGCCGCGCGCGGGGGCTGGTCGGCCTGGAGGAGGGGTTGGCCGCGATCCCGCCCGAGCTGGGGCTGGACGTGGACGTGAAGACGGTGATGGAGGACGGGGTGGACGCTCCGTCGCGACGGACCCTCTCCCTGGTCCTGCCGATCCTGCGGCGTGAGGCCGGGCGCCGGAGGATGTTCGTGTGCTCCTTCGACCCCGGACTGCTGTTGGGGGTGCGCGAGGGGGCGCCCGGGGTGGCCACGGCGTGGATGCCGTACGTGCGCAACCCGGCGGACAGCGCGATCCCGGGCGCGGTGGGCATGGGCTGCCCGATCGTGGCGGTGGACGCCCGGGCCCTGGGTCTGGCGGCGGACGGGCCCCGGCCGGGCCGCCGCGCGCTGGAGTACACCGTGGAGACGGCGCACCGGGCCGGACTGGAGTTGATCTCCTGGTGCCCGGAACCGGTGGACGCGGCCCGCTTCGCGGCGGCCGGGATGGACGCCGTGGTCGTGGACGACGTGCCGGGAGCGGTGTCGGCGATCGGTGCCGGGGGCGCACTCGAAGCGGGCTAGGCCCCGTCCCGGGCACCCGGCGGCCCGGGGCCGACCCCCTCAGATCCGGTCGAGGAGTTCGGCCTTCTTCTGGCCGAACTCCTCGTCGGTGAGCAGGCCCTTGGCGTGCAGGTCGCCGAGGCGTTCGATCTGCTCGAAGATCCACGCCGTGTCCGCGCCCGCCGCCCCTGTGGCCGCGCCTTCCGGGGCCGGGGCCGGACCGACCCCTGCCGGGGCCTCCGGCTCGTCGTCGATCCGGGCGTTGCCTCCCCCGGGGAGGTTCACGGTGAGGCGGGGCGCGCGCACGGTCTCCATGGCGCTGCGGGCCGCGTGCTTCCACCACTCCGGGTCGTCGGGACCGGGCCGGGCGTCCTCCTCGGTGACGTCGCCCGGGCCGAGGGCGAGCCCGGCTGCGGCGCCGCGCGCCCAGCGGTGCGCCGTGACGGTGGCGGCGAGCAGGAAGACCTGGTGGATCTCGTTGCCCTCCTCGCCCGCCCGGAGGATGTTGAGGTCGTTCTTGGGTTTGCCCGAGGCCTCCTGCCCGCTCCCGTCCGTGACGAACCGGACGAAGCCCCAGCCCCAGTCGTCGAGCGGCGCCCATTCCACACCGTTGATGTCGGCGAGGGCGTACTCGCGGCGCTGTTTCTTCTTCTTGTAGCCGCTCGCGTAGGTGCCCGCCCAGACCAGGGTGAGCCGGTCGCCCTCCAAGCGCGCGGTGCCCTCGCAGGTCATGACGTGCAGCGGGAGGCCGGGGACCAGACGGGTGGGGGTCGAGGGGGCGGGTTCCTCCGCCTGGCTCGCGGCGAACCGGAGCTGGTCCGCCAGGTACTCGGCGACCAGCTCGGTCTTGGCCGGACCGGTGAGCCGGAAGGGCTGGGCCCTCTCGTCGAGCATCGCGCCCACGGCCGCGTAGGGGTCCATGCGCTCGTGCAGCCGCAGGTTCATCACCCAGCCGTTCCTGCGACCGGCTCCGGGACGGAAGTCGACGTCCCGGACCGCGGCGACCGGTACCTCCAGGTTGCCGAGGAGCTTGAGCAGCGGGCTCCTGAACCAGCCCTTCGTCTCGTACCTGATGGAGACCGACTCACCGTCGAACCCCCAGGCGGCCTGGTCACCACGCAACTCGTCCATTGGCACCATCTCCAGTTCTCCGCTGCCCCGATGAACCCTGCCTAGCAGAACGTCCGCCCTCGATCGAGGGCGGACGTCGTCCACTTGTGGCCGACGCGCTCGTGCGGCGGTCCGGGACCGCCGCACGCGGCCGGGGCGGGGTCAGGCGTTGCCGGACCCGCTCGCGGAGCCGCTGCTGGTGCGGGCGGTGCGGGAGTCGGCGCCGAGCCCGGACGGGCTGGTGATGAAGCCGATGCCCCACGACATGTGCATGGCGGCCAGCGCGACCGGGATGAGCGGCCACGAGGAGGCGGGCAGGCCGCGGGTGAGCGGCGCCGACGCGACGGTGATCAGGGCGAGGTAGGCGGCGGGCACCAGCCAGAGCGGCCAGAAGAACGCGCCGCCGACCAGACCGGTCACGACCCCCGCCACCGCCACCGGCGGGGCCAGGTAGCGCAGGTTGATGGTGCCCTTGTGCTGGCGGGCGACCACGCGCCGCCAGCGGCCGTAGTGGAAGTACTGCTTCGCGAGCAGCCTGACGTTGCGGCGCGGACGGTAGGAGACCCGCATCCGTGGCTGGAACCAGACGGTCCCGCCGGTGGTGCGGATGCGGTGGTTCATCTCCCAGTCCTGCGCCCGCAGGAACGCCTCGTCGTAACCGCCGACCCGCTCCAGGGCCGAACGGCGGAAGACACCGAGGTAGACGGTGTCGGCGGGGCCGCCCTCACCGCCGGTGTGGAAGCGGGCGTTGCCCACCCCCACCTTGGAGGTCATGGCGGCGGCGACGGCGCGCTCCCAGGGGGTGGTCCCCTCGGCCGCCATGATGCCGCCGACGTTGTCCGCCCCGGTCTCCTCCAGGGTCTCCACGGCCACCCGGAGGTAGTCCGAGGGCATCATCGCGTGACCGTCGATCCGGGCGACGACGTCGTGCGAGGAGGCACCGATGGCGGCGTTCAGCCCGGCCGGGGTCCTGCCCGTGGGGTTGTCCACCACCTTCACGCGCGGGTCGGCCGCGGCGAGGTCGTCGGCGACCTCACGTGTGCGGTCCGAGGAGGGGCCCACGCCCAGAACGACCTCCAGCTCGCCCGGGTACTCCTGGGCGAGGACGTGCTCCACCGCTGCGGCGAGGTGGCGCTCTTCGTTCAGTACGGGCATGACGACGGAGACAGGCGGCCAGGACACGGGCACTTCCCAAGGTCAAGACTGTCGGGACTGCGTGACACCGTGAGGGCTCCAGGGGCGCGGGGCCCCGGGCTCGCTCGACGGTGGCGCGGGCTCAACGGTACTGCACGCGGACCCACCGAACGGCCGGGTCGCCCGGGTGTGTGGGGGATCGCCGAGGGCGAACGTGAGACGAGACGATCGGGTCCCGGAGAACTCTTCCGCTGATCAAGGCGTCTCACCCAAAGGGGAGAACAACACGCCGAGGGTTGACATCCCGCACCCTTCGGCCGATCGGGTGACAACCTAGATACCCAGGTACCTATACCTAGGACACCGTTGAACGGGTGGGACGGGGACGCCGATGAGCGACGAGGACGCCGGACGGCAGAGGAACACGGGCGAGTTCCGACGTGAGCGCTCGCAGCCTCAGCCACCCGGTCGGCGGCGCTCGTCCCGGTCCGGCAGGTTCACCGTGCCCGAGCCGCGTGTGCGCCGCCACCGCAACGGACTGGTCCTGATGAGCGTGCTCTCGGTGCTGGTCCTGCTCGCCTCCGGCACCTCGTGGGCGATCACGGGGTGGATGTCCGGTTCCCTGAACCGGTTCGACGTGTTCGGCGGGCTCGCCGAGGGCGACCGCCCGGAGGACACCGGCGGGCTGACCTTCCTCGTCATCGGCTCCGACAGCCGGGACGAGATGAGCAAGGAGGACCAGAACGCGCTCAGCGTGGGCTCCACCCCCGGGCAGCGTTCCGACAGCATGATGCTGGTCCGCCTGAACCACGAGCGCGACCACCTCACCGTGGTGGGTCTCCCCCGTGACCTGTGGGTGGACATCCCCGGCGAGGGCGACGACAAGATCAACGCCGCCTACGCCTACGGCGGCCCACAGCTCGCCGTGCAGACGGTGGAGTCCGTCACCGACGTGCGGGTCGACCACTACGTCGAGGTGGACTTCAACGGGTTCGTCGAGGTGGTCGACGCGCTGGAGGGCATCGACGTGTGCCTGCCCGAGGCGATCAACGACCCCAAGGCGCAACTGGACATGCAGGCCGGGACGCACCGGGTGGACGGCTCGGAGGCGCTGGGCTTCGCCCGCACCCGGGCCACCGCCCGCGGCGACCTGGACCGGATCGACCGGCAGCAGCAGGTGCTGTCGGCCATGCTCGACCGGGCCATGAGCACCGAGACCCTCTCCGACCCGCGCAAGCTGACCGCGTTCCTGGACAGCGCGCTGTCGTCGGTGACCGTCGACGAGGGGCTGGACACCGGCACCATCAACGACCTCGCGTACCAGATGCGCCACCTCGACCTGGAGAACGTCACCTTCGCGCAGGTGCCCATCGCCGACATGGAGCACTGGACGCCGCGCGGCGACGTCGCCCTGCTGTGGGACGAGCCCGCGGCCCGGGAGATGTTCGCGGCGATCAACGCCGACCGCCCGCTGTCGGAGCCCGAGGACGAGCCGGAGGAGGCCGACGAGGGCGACGACGAACCGGCCCCGTCCGACGTCAGCCTGCGGGTGTTCAACGGCACGGCCACTCCGGGGCTGGGCGCCCAGATGGACGACCAGCTGACCACGGCCGGGTTCGACGTCACGGACGGGGCCGAGAACTGGAGCAGCCGGGACGTGGCCACCACGGAGATCAGGTTCGGCCCGGGCCAGGAGCAAGCCGCCGAGTACCTGGCGGGGACCCTCCCGGGTTCACAGACCGTCGAGGACCGGACCCTGGACGACGACCTCCAGGTCGTGATCGGATTCAACTACACGACGTTCGAGGCACCCCGGGTCGAGGCGACCGAGGCGGCGCCGGAGGAGGAGCCCTCCACCGGTGCCGAACCGGCCACCACGACCGCGAAGGACAACATCTGCGGCTAGCCCCGCGAAGGAAGGGACACGTGCTCCGCCACCTGGTCGGCCTGCTCGCCGGAATCGCCCTCGCCCCCGTGCTGTGGGCGGGTGTCGCCTGGTCCGCCGACCTCCTGCCAGAGATCACCCGGGGCGACGTGAGTGTCGCGGCGGTGTTCTCCGTGGTGGTGCTGTGCCTGGTGGGGATCGTCTGCGCCTATCTGGTGGCGTCCAGGTTCTCCCCGCTCGCGGCGGGCGCCTCCGGGCTGCTCCTCGTCGCGCTGTGCCTGTGGCCGGTGGTCGCGCTGGACTCGGTGGGACCAGCCCTGTACTGGCTCAACAAGGAGAGCTTCCTCTACCCCGACGGCGCGGGGATCGGTGTCGCGCTCCCTCTGGGCGTGCTGCTGCTGGTCTCCTCGACGACGCCGACCCGGTGGCGGGCGGCCAACGACGCCGGTCCGCTGGGCGGCGCCCCCTCACGGGAGCGGGTGGTGGCCAGCCACAGCCGCGAGGAGTTCCGGCGCGAGGCCGCCCCCGAGCCCGACGGGGAGTCGGTCAGGTTGGTCACCCCGGAACGGGCCTGGACCGACGGCGGGCCCGTGGGCGACACCGTTCCCGACGTGCCCCCGCCCGCCTCACCCGTGCGGCGGTATGACGATCCAAACAAGACCACGACACCGTTTCGTCGCGGCGAGACCGGCGCCGTGTGGACCCCCGTGGACGAGGAGCCCGGTCACACCCGGTCGTTCGACGACGGAAGGTACTAGTCGGCACAGGGTGTGCATTGCCACACGAAGCCTGACAGTCCTCCCCCGGTGCGGAACGCCCTCCGCCCGCCGGTAATCTGACCGCCTGACTGTTCACGTGTAGTTCGATCGAGCGCCAGACCCCGACGCGTAGGGTGATGCACCGTCCCCCCGGACAACCCGTCGGCCGAACCATGTCCGTTTTCTGCCCTCATGCGGGATGTGAGTCGCCACCAGCGGGCACACCAGCAGTTGAGGCGCATGCGGAAGCAAGGAAGGAACACCAGTGGTCGAAGCGGAACGTATGCGGGTCTCCGTCATCGGAACCGGCTACCTGGGCGCCACCACGGCCGCCTGCCTGGCCGAGATGGGCCTGGAGGTCATCGGCCTCGACGTCGACGAGGCCAAGATCAGCATGCTCCGCTCCGGCAGGGTCCCCTTCTACGAGCCCGGGCTCGACGAGCTGCTGACCGCCAACCTCCAGACGGGCCGGCTGCGCTTCACCACGGACTTCGCGGAGGTCGCCGAGTTCGCCGACCTGCACCTGATCTGTGTGGGCACGCCGCAGCGGGACGACTCCGGCGCCGCTGACCTGCGGTACGTCAACTCCGCGGTGGACCAGCTCGCGCCGCACCTGACCCGGCCGACCGTGGTGGTGGGCCGCTCCACCGTGCCGGTGGGCACCGCCGCCACCCTGGCCGCCCGCCTGGCCGCGCTCGCCCCGGTCGGCGAGGAGGCCGAGCTCGGGTGGAGCCCCGAGTTCCTCCGCGAGGGCTTCGGGGTGGAGGACACCCTGCGGCCCAACCGGATCGTGATCGGCACCGACTCCCCCCGAGTGGAGAAGGCGGTCCGCGCGCTCTGGCAGCAGCAGGTGGACGAGGGCACGCCGTTCCTGGTCACCGACCTCCAGACCGCCGAGCTGGTCAAGGTGTCCGCCAACGCGTTCCTGGCCACCAAGATCTCCTTCATCAACGCGATGGCCGAGGTGTCCGAGGTCGCGGGCGCCGACGTCATTCAGCTGGCCGAGGCCCTCTCCTACGACGACCGCATCGGCGGTAAGTTCCTCGGACCAGGCCTGGGCTTCGGAGGTGGCTGCCTGCCCAAGGACATCCGGGCGTTCATGGCCCGCGCCGACGAGCTCGGGGTGGAACCCGCCCTGTCGTTCCTGCGCGAGGTGGACGCGATCAACCAGCGCCGCCGGGCGCGCACGATCGACATCGCCCGCCAGCTGATCGGCGGCAACTTCGCCGGGCGCACCGTGACGGTCCTGGGCGCGGCCTTCAAGCCGAACTCGGACGACATCCGCGACTCGCCCGCGCTGGACGTGGCGTCCACCATCGCGTCCCTGGGGGCGCACGTGACCGTGTACGACCCGGCCGCCCTGGAGCGGGCGCGCGAGGCGCACCCGGAGCTGAACTACGCGGAGTCCACCCTGGAGGCGGCGCGCGGGGCCGACGTGGTCCTGCTGCTCACCGAGTGGGCGGAGTTCCGCGAGGCCAACCCGGAGGAGCTGGCCACGGTGGTGGCGCAGAAGAGGATCGTGGACGGGCGCAACGCGCTCGACCCGACCTACTGGCGCGCCTCCGGCTGGACCTACCGGGCGCTGGGCCGCCAGTAACGACAGCACCGAACGGCCGTCCCTGCGGGGGCGGCCGTTCGTCGTGTGCGCCGCACCCGTGATTGACTTCGCTCCGTACTCAATTCATGACCCTCGGTGTTCTCCGGGGCAGTCGAACGGAGCCCGATGTCGAAGTTCCCCCTGCTGGCCGGAGCCGCCCTCGCCCTGCTGGTGGCCGCTGCCACGCCCGCCCACGCCCAGTCCTCGGACTGCTCGGTACCCTCCTCCCAGCGTGACGCCCCCCGACCGGGACCGTCCGAGATCACCCGCGTGGACAGCCCGGGGACGGAGTACGAGCTCCTTGACGAACTGTCCCCCGTGGAGTGCCTGGACCGCTCGTGGACCATCAAGGGCACCTGGGACCACCGGGACCAGGGGTTCGTGGTCGCCGACGGCCAGCCGCTGAAGGACCTTCAGAAACTGCCCTCGGGCTGGATGCTGGACCGCTTCGCGTTCCCCTGGCGCGCGTAGGTCACGGCGCCCCGCAGAGGATGCGTCCACGTCGACGGCTACTCGGCCTGGCGCGGACCGGAAGGGTGACCGCCGCGAGGACGGCGGCGCCGGTCAGTGCCGCGGTGGAGACACCCGTGGAGTAGGCGTCGAAGGCGGTCTCCAGGAGGGTGCGGGCCTTGGCTGCAGGGAGGTGGGTTGCGGTCGTCGCAGCCCCCGCGGACGGTCTCCTGCGCGGCCTCGCCCGCCTCGGGAGCTCCCGCATGCAGCTGCGGTAGACGGACGTGGCGATGGTGCCCAGGGTGGCGATTCCCAGGGCTGCGCGATGGCCAGGGTGGCACCACGTACCCGGCGAGGAAGGGCGGGGACTCCGTCCCGTGGACCAGGCGATGGAGGGCCTGGAAACCCTTCTGGCGGACGACTGACCGGGCCCCGGGGATCACCGGGGCCCGGGCCGCCTACCTGCCGAAGCCCATGGTCCGGCCGCCGTCGGCCACCTCTCGGCGCAGGCGCTCGCCCTTGGCGTGCGCCTGCTCCTTGAGCTCCAGCTGGAACGCGGCCATGCGCTCGGCCAGCTCCGGGTCGTGCGCGGCGAGCTGGCGCACGGCCAGCAGCCCGGCGTTGCGGGCCGCGCCCACCGCCACGGTGGCCACCGGGACCCCGGCGGGCATCTGCACGATGGACAGCAGCGAGTCCATCCCGTCGAGGTACTTGAGCGGCACCGGAACGCCGATCACGGGCAAGGTCGTCACCGAGGCCAGCATCCCCGGCAGGTGGGCGGCTCCGCCCGCACCGGCGATGATCACCTTCAGTCCCCGGCCGGCGGCCTCCGAACCGTAGGAGATCATCTCGTGCGGCATGCGGTGGGCGGAGACCACGTCGGCCTCGAAGGGGACCCCGAACTCCGTGAGCGCCTCGGCGGCGTCGCGCATCACCGGCCAGTCGGAGTCGGACCCCATCACGATGCCCACCACGGGCTTGCTGTCGGTCACTTCTGGTCTCCTCGCAGGTAGGAAGCGGCGTCGCGGGCACGCTCCAGCAGGTCCTGGTAGTCGTCGCCCATCACGGTGACGTGCCCGATCTTGCGGCCCGGACGCACGTCCTTGCCGTAGAAGTGCACCTTCACCTCGGGGTCCTTGGCCATCACGTGCAGGTAGCGGCGGTAGACCTCGGGGTCCTCGCCGCCCAGCAGGTTGGCCATGACGGTGTAGGGGGCGTTGGTGCGCGGTGAGCCCAGGGGCAGGTTCAGGACCGCGCGCAGGTGCTGCTCGAACTGGGACGTGCGGGCGCCCTCGATGCTCCAGTGGCCCGAGTTGTGCGGGCGCATGGCCAGCTCGTTGACGACCACGTCGTCGGCGGTCTCGAACAGCTCCACCGCGAGCACCCCGGTGACGTCCAGGGCGTGCGCGATCTCGATGGCCAGCTTCTGGGCGCGCAGGGCCCTGTCCTCGGGCAGGCCCGGCGCGGGAGCGATCACCTCGTGGCAGATCCCGCCGCGCTGGACGGTCTCCACCACGGGGTAGACGGCGACCTGCCCGTGCGGGGAACGGGCCACCTGGACGGCGAGTTCGCGGGAGAAGTCCACCTTCTCCTCCACGAGCAGCGGGACGTCCTCGGCGGCCGCGCGGTCGACGACCTCCCGGGCCTCTTCGGGGCCGTCGACGACCCACACGCCCTTGCCGTCGTAGCCTCCGCGCGCGGCCTTGAGCACGACCGGCCATCCGGTGTCCCCCGCGAACCCGGTGACGTGTTCGAGGGTGGTCACCGCCCGCCAGCGCGGGGAGGGCGCGTCCAGCTCGGCCATGCGGGTGCGCATGCGCAGCTTGTCCTGGGCGAAGCGGAGGGCGTCGCGGCCCGGCCTGAGCAGCCCGCCCGCCTCCTCCACGGCCCGCAGGACGGGTTCGGGCACGTGCTCGTGGTCGAAGGTGACCACGTCGTTGGCCTTGGCGAAGGCCAGGACGTCGTCGAGGCCTCGGTCGTCGCCCAGGGTGACGTCGCCGCAGACCAGGGCCGCGCTGTCCTTGGGACCGGCTGCCAGGACGGAGAAGTCCACTCCCAGTCCGATGCCCGCCTGGTGGGTCATCCGGGAGAGTTGGCCTCCGCCCACCATTCCCACGCGGGGGACGATGCGGTTACGCTCGCTCACAGTTCCTCAACTCAATGCTCGTCAACCGCGGATGCGGGGCGGCCCCGCGCACGGCGGAACCTGGCCGTTCGGCTCGGAACCCGCGGCCGGGGTGTCCCGAAGGCCCCGGATAGAGTCTAGGGCGTGCGGGCGTGCCGCCCCCAGGGCCCACTCCCCCGCCGCCGTGACCCCCACAACCCGGAGGGCGCAGGCCATGCGCGAGTTCCTCTCCCGTCGTCCGAGGCTGGCCCGGCTGGCCTCCGAGGTCGGCAAGTTCGGTTCCGTTGGCGCGGTCGCCTACGTCGTGCAGCTGGCTGCGACCAACCTGCTGTGGGCGAGCGGGATGGGTTCGATGACGGGGCAGGTGGTGGGCACCTCGTGCGCCATCGCGGTGGCCTTCGTGGGCAACCGGTTCTGGACCTTCAACGACCGGGCCCGTACCGGTCTCGGCCGGGAGACCTTCCTCTTCCTGGTGATGAACGGCGTGGGCATGCTCATCCAGGTGGGGTGCCAGGCCTTCTCGCTGTACGTGCTCGGTCTGGACAGCACCCTGGCGCAGAACGTCTCCGGCAACGTGGTGGGCGTGGGTCTGGGCACGCTGTTCCGCTTCTTCGCCTACCGGACCTGGGTGTTCCCGCCCGATCCGGTTCCGGACGCCGAGGACGACGGGGCCGCGCGAGCTCAGACCTGAGTGGTGACGCTGCGGCGGCGGACTCCGTGGCGCCGGGCCATGGCGGTGACCAGGAGCAGGTAGAGACCCACCTGCACCAGTGCCAGGACCAGGGTCATCGGGGTGTTGGTTCCCAGGGGCAGGCCCCCGCCGAGCACCATGCCGGTGCCCACGTCGGCCAGGCGCCCCTCCACCGCGCAGAGGCTGAACTGGACGAGACTGTTCACCACGTGCAGACCGATCGCGGCCTCCAGGCCGCCGGTGCGCCAGGTCACCCACGCCATACCCAGACCGAGCACGGCCAGCGCCGCGGTGTTCCACAGGTCCCCCGGATGGGTGGCCGCGTACAGGGCGGCGAACAGGGTGCCGCCCGCCAGCACGGCGGGCCACGGTGAGCGCAGCACCCTGGAGAACGCGGAGTCGTCGTGGGGCGATCCCAGCGAGCCGACGAGCTGCATGACCATCCCGCGCAGCGTCATCTCCTCGGCCACGGACTGGAGCGGCACCAGCAGCACGATCACGAGGAGCGCGGCTGCGAGGACCTCCGCGGTCCCGTAGTCGACGGTGATCGGCGCTTCCGCGGGGCCCTCCCCCATCAGTGCCAGGAGCAGTGCCGCGCCCGCGGTGACGGGGACGGCCGCCACCAGCACGCAGCGGGCCAGCCAGCCCCAGCGCATGCGTCCGGTGACCGAGATCAGGGAGCCGGGTCTGCGCCACTGCACGACGCGGGCCACGAAGAGGGTGACGGGCGCCAACAGGGCGATCGCCGCCAGCCCGAAGGCCAGCCCGGCGATCTCCCCCACCCGGACCGAGTCGGGGGCAAGACCGCTCCCGCCGAGGATCGCCACGATGGTCATCACGACCACCACGCCGACCCACAGGAAGAACAGGAGGACGGCGAAGACCAGGAGCGCCAGCGGAGGCACCCACCAACGGAACCTCGGGGTCCGGGCGAGCCTGTGATAGGACTCACCCTCCGGGATCTGCGCGCACGCGAAGAGGTTCGTTCGCACCGGACGCGGTGGCGGCCACGCCCACACCGACGGGTCCGGGGTCAGGGCGGGATGCCCCCCGGGCGGGGTCTGCCGCGCGCCTCCCGGCGGCCAGGCCCAGGTCTGTTCCTGGGTGTGCCCACCAGAAGTCTGCCCCTCCGGCCCCTCAGGCGCGGCGGGCCAGGACGAACCAGGCGGTGGCGGCACATTTCCCATCGTGCGCTGAGACTACTATCCGGGCATGTATCGCCTGCGTTAAGGCCACGCCGTTATCGCCTGGTCACAGTGAGGGACAGAAGCCGCGAAGGCCCCGAGGGAACGGAATAGCGGACCGCCTCTCCCCTGTTGCAACGGGTGGTCCTGCGGACGGTCACGCGAGCGACACCACAGGCCAAGACCCCGTCCCGCTGACCTACGATTGAGTACATGTCCTCCACACCAACCACCGAGCAGGTCCACGAAGCCCTGGCCACGGTGCAAGACCCGGAGATCCACCGCCCCATCACCGACCTCGGCATGGTCAAGAGCGTCGGGATCGACGACGACGGCGCCGTGCACGTAGGTATCTACCTCACGGTGGCCGGGTGCCCGATGAAGGGACGCATCGAGAAGGACGTGACGGGCGCGGTGACCAAGGTCGCCGGCGTCACGAAGGTCACCGTCGAGCTCGACGTCATGAACGAGGAACAGCGCAAGGAGCTCCAGACCAAGCTCCGCGGCGGCCAGGCGGAGAAGGAGATCCCCTTCGCCAAGCCGAACTCCCTCACCAAGGTCTACGCGGTCGCCTCGGGCAAGGGCGGTGTCGGCAAGTCGTCCGTCACCGTGAACCTCGCCGCCGCGCTCGCGGCCCAGGGTCACAAGGTGGGCGTCGTCGACGCCGACATCTACGGCCACTCGGTGCCGCGCATGCTCGGTGCGTCGGACTTCCCGACCAAGGTCGAGGACATGATCCTCCCGCCGACCGCCCACGACATCAAGGTCATCTCGGTGGGCATGTTCACCGAGGGCAACACCCCGGTGGTGTGGCGCGGCCCGATGCTGCACCGCGCCCTCCAGCAGTTCCTCTCCGACGTCTTCTGGGGTGACCTGGACGTCCTGCTGATGGACCTGCCCCCGGGCACCGGCGACATCGCCATCTCCACCGCCCAGCTCCTCCCGGCCGCCGAGCTGATCGTGGTCACCACGCCGCAGCAGGCCGCCGCCGAGGTCGCCGAGCGCGCGGGCGCGATCACCGCCCAGACGCACCAGCGCATCGCCGGTGTCATCGAGAACATGTCCTACTACCTGCCGGAGGGCGGCGGCGAGCCCGTCCACCTCTTCGGCCAGGGCGGTGGCCAGACGGTCGCCGACGCGCTCACGAAGACCCTCGGTGCCGAGATCCCGCTCATGGGTCAGGTGCCGCTGGACACCCGTCTGCGTGAGGGCGGCGACGAGGGCCAGCCGCTGGTTCTGACCCACCCCGAGGCCGAGGCCAGCAAGGTGATCGTCTCGATCGCCGAGAAGCTGGTCGGCAAGCCGCGCGGGCTGGCCGGGATGCAGCTGGGCATCTCCCCCGCCGGACGCTGACGACCGACCGCACTCGCGGGTCGGCTGGAAGACACGCGCACGGCCCCCGAATCCGCTGGGATTCGGGGGCCGTCGTGTTGCTCGGGGGCGGGCGCGGGGCCGGGTCGGTCAGTCGCTGGGGCCGAGGGTGACGGTGACGGTCTCCCGCTCGCCGTCGCGCTCGTACTCCAGCTCGACCTCGTCCCCGGGGGCGCGGTCGCGCACCATGGCCTGGAGCTCGCCGTGGGAGTTGACCCTGCGGCCGTCGAAGGTGACAATCACGTCGCCGGGCTCCAACCCGGCCTCGTCTGCGGCGCCGCCGCTCTCGACGGAGCCGGAGCCGTCGGCGATGACCGCGCCGATGACCGAGCTGCCCTGGTCGAAGGTGACGCCGAGTTCGGCGTAGGTGGTCTCGCCGTGGTCGATCATCCGGTTGACGACCTCCTCCGCCTCCGTGGAGGGGATGGCGAAGCCGAGGCCGATGCTGCCGCCGGTCTGCTCGCCCATGAACCCGCCGCCCATGGTGGCGATCATCGAGTTGACGCCGATGACCCGCCCCTGGACGTCCACGAGCGGTCCGCCCGAGTTGCCGGGGTTGATGGCGGCGTCGGTCTGGAGGGCGAAGAACTGGCTCTCGCCCTCGTCGGAGCTGACCGGCCGCTCCTTGGCGCTGATGATGCCCTGGGTGACCGTCCCGTCCAGGCCCAGCGGGGCGCCGATCGCGATGACCTCGTCACCGACGACCGCCACGTCCGAGTCGCCGAACTCCAGCGGCTCGACGTCGTTGGGGTCCTCCAGCTCCAGCACGGCCAGGTCGGAGCTGGGGTCGGATCCGACCACGGTGGCCAGGCTGTTGCTGCCGTCGCTGTACTCGATCACGATCCCGTCCTCCTCCAAGGGAGAGGAGACGTGGTCGTTGGTGACCACGTAGTCGCCGTCGATGACGAAACCGGAACCACCCGATCCGACGCGTCCGCCCGCGCTGCGCAGGGAGACCACGCTGGGGCTGACCCGCTGGGCCACGCCCGCGATGGTGTCGGGGTCGCGGTCGGGCGCCTCGGGCGGTGGTTCGTTGATGGTGGGGCCCTGGTCGGACTCGGGCGCGGCCTGTCGCCCTGAGCCGAGCAGTCCGCCCGCGAGACCGCCCGCGCCGCCCGCGATGAGGGCGACGACCAGCATCCCGCTCAGCGCGGCCCAGGCCGGGACGCCGCGTCTGCGGGGGGCCGCCGCGGGGTCGGCCGCGAGCTGGGCGTACTGGGACGGGGGCCCGGGCGGTACGGCGAAGTGGCCGTGGTTGGGGTGGCCCTGGTTCGGATGGCCCTGCCCGGTGGCCTGCGTCTGGGGGGCGGCCTGCGAAGGCTGGGCCCCCTGCGCGGGCTGGGGCTGCGGCGCGGGCTGCCCCTGCCCCTGCCCCTGGTGGGACGTGTGGGGCTGCTGCGGCGGTTGCCCCTGCTGGGCGGCCGGGCCCTGGCCCGGGCGGTCTCCGGCAGGGGAGGGCTGGGGGGGGATGGGGGCTCCGG